>JADHRE010000003.1 GCA_016777595.1 Candidatus Pelagibacter sp. | reverse complement strand
CGATAGACGATGGGACCGTATTTTTGAAAGTCTTAATAACAGAAATATCATCGATAATAAACTCTACATTTGATTGCCCTTTCCACTCATTTAGGGATAATTTTCCAGCAATATTAAATGTTTTATTATTTTTTTTGATCAAGTATCCTCCAAAATCATTATCAACGGCATTGAAAGCAATAGATTTTATTGTAGTTCCGTCTTCACCAATTAAAATTGATTTAATATGTTTTTCTCCTACAATTTTTCCATTAATAGTTTTCATGTTTTCAATAATAAATTTAGGTTCAGGATTTCCAGATCCAAATGGAGATAACAAAGCTACCTTATTATAAAAATCTATATTAATCGCAGAGGGGGAAATAATGCTGTCTAATAATAAAGGTTTGTTACTAGATAAATCTTCATTGACACTTTTAAACTTTTTAAATACAAAATTTCTAAATTTATCAATATTTTCAGTTTTTATTGAAAACCCACCAGCCATTTTATGCCCACCTCCTTTTAATAATATGTTTTCCTGAGTAGCGGCTAAAATAACCGACCCAATATCAAAACCGATGACTGATCTTGCGGATGCTTTACCTAATTTTCCTTCAAGTGAAATTATTATAACTGGTTTATTAAATTTATCTTTCAGTCTTGCAGCTACAATTCCAATTATTCCTTCATGCCAACTGGGTCCACTAATAATTAAAACTGGATCATTTATATAATTAGATGCTTGATTTAAAATTTTTTGTAGAAGATCTTTCTCAAGCATTTGTCTTTCTTTATTATACTGATCTAACTCTGATGCTATTTTAAAGGTATTTTTTGGATCTTTATTTAAAAGTAAGTTAGCTCCATGAGAACATTTGCCAACTCTACCACCAGCATTAATTCTTGGTCCCAACATAAAACCCAGGTGGTATACTGAAGGATTTGACTCAATTTTACAAATATCTAATAAAGTTTTTAAGCCTAAATTTTTTTTAGATTTAATAATCTTTAGACCTTGTTTAACTATAGCTCTATTTAAACCTATTAAAGGCACAACATCACAAATCGTGCCTAATGAAACTAAATCAAGAAAATTTATTAAATTTGGTTCCATGATATTTTCATTTTCAAACCAATTTATAGATCTTAATTCTCTATTTAATGAAACAAGAAACATAAATGAAACACCTGCTGCACACAGGTATTGTAAATTAGATTTATCATCTAAACGGTTAGGATTAACTATTGAATAAGCAGCTGGAAGTTTAACTTCGGATTGATGATGATCTAAAACAATTACATCAATACCCTTTTTTTTTGCAAAATTAATTGCTTCAAAGGAAAGAGTCCCACAATCAACAGTAAAAATAGTTTTTACTTTTTTTTTAATTAATTCTTCAAAGCCTTTAATTGAGGGGCCATAACCTTCTTTTTTACGATCAGGAATATAAATTTCATAATCTAAATTTAAATGAGAAAAATAGTTTCCCAACAAGGCCGTAGAACTAGCCCCATCAACATCATAATCTCCAAAAATTCCTATTTTTTCTTTTTTAGAAATCAAATCAACAGTCCTCAAAGTTGATTTTTTCATATCTATTAAAATATCCGGATTAGGAAGAAAGTTTTTAATTGATGGATTTAAAAAAGAACTTATTTCTTCTCTTTTAATATTTCTTATTGACAAAAGTTTTGATGTTATTTCATCTAAATAGAAGTTATCTTTGATAAATGTTATATCTTCTTGATTATATTTTTTTAAAATCCAATTTTTACCACTTATTGAAAGTGAGTTCATTTATTGTAAATGTTCTTAACAGACTTAATTATATTTTGGCTTTTATGAAGAACAAAAGTATTAACTTCAAATTCATTACCAAGATCTTTTACACCATTAGCTATATCTCCTGAAGTTACACCAGTCGCACAAAAAATTACATCACCTTTTACCATATCATCTATATTATATTTTTTATTAAAATCTTTAATGCCCAGTTTTTTTGCTCTAACTTTTTCATCTTCATCTAAAACTAATCTACCTTGAATCTGCCCCCCATAACAAGAGAGTGCCGCTGCAACTATTACGCCTTCAGGTCCTCCTCCTGTACTGTAATAAATATCATTTTTAGGATTATCACCTATAACACTTAAAGCCCCTGCTATATCTCCGTCAGTAATATAATTAATGTTAACGCTCATTTTTTCTAATTCTCTTATAATTTTTTCATGTCTTGGCCTTTTCAAAACACATGCATTAAGATCAGATATTTTTTTATTTTTAGCTTCACTTAATAATTTTATATTTTTTTCAACTCCATAATCAACATCCATTAAATTTTTTGGAAGATTTGATCCTATTACAATTTTTTCCATGTAAGTGTCTGGAGCAGATAATAAACAATCTTTTTCTGAAATAGCTAAAACAGAAAAAGCATTGGGCTGACCGTTTGCGGTAAATTTTGTGCCTTCTAAAGGGTCGACAGCTATATCGAAATCTGGTCCATTTAATGTGCCAAGTTTTTCTCCAATATACAACATGGGGGCTTCGTCCATTTCACCTTCTCCAATAACAACTGTTCCTTTCATATTAATTTTATTTAGTTCTCTTCTCATGGGATCTACAGCACCTTTGTCTGCTGCAATTTTATCTTTCTTTCCTATAAATTTTGAAGCACCAATTGCTGCTTTTTCAGTAACCTTGATAAATAGGTTTAAAAATTTTTTATCAATTGGCATCTTTTTTAATTGGTATCAATTCGAATTAATCTTGGTTTTTTATAAATATATTTTTTTTTGGCAACTTGTCTTAAAATTTTAGTTAAAGACATATTTTTAGAGTCATGTGTTATTATTATTATTGATGAAATCTTATTATTTTTGTATGGATTTTGTATCAATCTTTTAATTGAAACTCTATTCTTTGAAAAAATACTTGTAATGTTAGACAAAACACCAGGTTTATCTATTACATCAAATCTCAAATAAGCAGAAAAAAACCTACTTTTAATATCATTAAATACTAATTTTTTTCTTTCTTTGCTAGATAGTGAAAAAGGAAATTTTATATTACCTCTTGATATTGAAGAAATATCAGAAACTAAGGCTGAAGTTGTCGCAGCCGGTCCAGCACCCTCTCCTTGGATAATGCTTTGGCCAACAGGACTACCATCAACAATAACTGCATTTAATACCCCTTCAATACTAGCAACATAAGAGTCTTTTTTTATTAACGTAGGATGTACTCTTTGATAAATTTTACCATTTAAAAGTTCCGCAAAACCTAAAAGTTTAATTTTATAACCAAGCTTATTTGCGTTATTTATATCTATTTTGTCTATTTCTTTAATGCCCTCAACAAATATTTTATTATTTAAAAATGAATTAAAACATAACGAAGATAATATTTTTAATTTAGACGCAACATCATCACCGTTTAAATCTGAAACAGGATTTGCTTCAGCGTAACCCAGTTTTTTTGCATCAATCAAAACTTCATCAAAACTTTTTTTATACCTGTCCATAGTAGATAGTATGTAGTTTGATGTTCCATTAAAAATTCCATAAATTTTTGATATTTTATTAGCAATTAAACCTTCTTTCAAAGACCTTATAATCGGAACCCCGCCACAAACAGAAGCTTCAAATTCTAAATTAACTTTATTTTTTTCTGCAATTTTGGATAATTGATCACCGTATTTTGCAATTAATGCCTTATTAGCAGTTACAACATGTTTTTTATGTTTTAAAGCACTAAAAACTAATTTTTTGGCTGGTCCTTCAGCGCCACCTATCAATTCAATTACTAAATCTACATCTTTAAGTTTAGTAGAGTCTAGGTAGTTTTTTAACCATTGATTTTTTTTTATTTTAATGTGTCTTTTTTTATTTTTATTTCTGGCAGAAACATATTTAATAACTGGCAAGCAATTATTCTTTTCCATTAATTTTTTTTTGTTATCATTTAAGTATTTAAATAGATAACTGCCAATATTACCAAGACCAATAATAGCTATATTAATTTTTCTCATATCTAATTATTTCTTTTCGTTATATCTGGAAATTTTTTTTTTTTTCCCTGATTTAATAAAAACTTTGATATTTCTTCTATATTACATTTATCAATTATAGAACAAACATCAGCCACATCTCTAGCATTTTTACGATTATTTACATTTAATATTTTTTCTTTAACAATTTTTTCCTTATTATTTTTTTTAATTTTCTTAACAATTTTATTATTTGATTCTTTCTTTTTAACATTTATTTGTTTTTTTTTATTATCTTTTAATTCTTTCTTAATCTTAATAATTTCTTGATTGGATAAAGTTTTAAGCTTTAAATCTGTTGATTCTTTTGATGTAACACTTACTACCTTATTGACATTTGAACTTTCTCTAAGATTTAGTTCAATTAGATCAACTTCTTTCTTTTTTTTTTTATTAAGTATTTTTACTTCTAAAGTAAGATTTTCTTGAAAGAACTGCTCTGCTTCAACTTTGTTAACACAAATGTGATCACCACAAATTAAAACAGTTTTTGGTTTACTGCAATTAGTTAACATAAAAGCAAATATTAAAAAAAAAAAAAATTTCATTTAAGGCCTAAATTATCTGAAAAATTGAATAAAAGATTCATGTTCTGTATAGCTTGTCCTGATGCACCTTTAACAAGATTGTCGATAGAAGATAATATTACCAATTTATTTTTGGTTCTTGTTTCACAAATTGATATCTCGCAATTATTAGTATTCAAAACATTACCTGACCCTAATGAGGAATTTGTTTTTAAAACCTTAATAAATTTTGATTTTTTGTAAAATTTCATTAATGATTTTCTTAGTGTATCAGCTGATTTACCTTTTTTTGTGTACACATATATAGATGTTAAAATTCCTCTAAAAGTTGGCAGCAAATGAGGATTGAAAGAAAATTTAACTTTTGCTTTAGTATGTTTTATTAATTCTTGATCTATTTCACATATATGTCTATGGTTTTTAGTGCTATATGCATAGGTTGAACTGTATAAATTTTTGTGTTTAAATTTTTTTTCCAAATTTTTACCAGCACCTGAAAAGCCAGATTTTGAATCAATCGTGATGTCATTAATCTTTATCAATTTTTTTTTAATCAAAGGTATTAATGGAATTTGAATTGAAGTTGGATAACATCCTGGATTTGAAATTATTCTATATTTCTTTATTACTTTTTTAGTAAATTCTGGAATTGAATAAAGTGAATATTTAATCAACTCTTTAGCTTTATGCTTTAATCCATAATTTTTTTCATAAATATTAGAATCTATAATTCTAAAATCAGCTGATAAGTCAATGAATTTAAGATGATTATTTTCTTCATATCTAACTTTAATTATTTTTTGAGCCTCCCCATTTGGGAGTAATAGAAAAACTACGTTAAGTTTTTTCCAATTAATTTCATTTACAGAAGATATTTTTGGTAATTTTTTCTTTATTCTTTTATCGAAAAAATCAATTGTTTTTCCTAAATTTTTCGTTGCACACAAGTTAATAATTTTTACTTTTGGATGTTTTGACAACATTAGAATTAAATCTAAACCCGTATATCCTGTGGCGCCAATCACAGCTACATTAATTTTTTTAAGTATAGACATAATTTCTTATATCACTGTCTTTATTAATAGTTAAATTTAAATGATTATCTTTTAGAAAACTGAAAACTTCTTCTAGCTTTTCTATGCCCGTATTTCTTACGTTCAACAACCCTTGAGTCCCTAGTGGTGAGTTTATCTTTTTTTAGATTTTTTTTTAGCCCTTCATCATGAGATATTAAAGCTTTAGATATTCCTAAAATAATCGCTCCAGCTTGGCCTGATAAGCCGCCACCTTTAACTGAGCATTTAACATCATAATTTGTTGCTACCTCAGAAATTTCTAATGGTCTTGTTACTATAATTTGATGCACTGGCCTCTTAAAATATTCATTCATTTTTAATCCATTAACATGAATATTTCCTGAACCTTTTTTTACCCAAACTTTAGCAATTGATCTTTTTCTTCTACCTGTTGCATACTTGCTATCTTTAAAGTTTAATTTTATTTTTTTTGATTTCGCAAGTGTTTGATTTAATTCAGTCATTATTTAACTAAGTTTCTTTTATTTAATTTTCCAAATTCAATTATTTTGGGTTTTTGAATTTCATGTGGATGACTTTCACCTATATAGACTTTTAATTTTGTCAGCTGCTTCTTTGCCAGTGGACCCCCAGGCAACATTCTTTTAACAGCTAATTTTAGAATTTGTTCAGTTTTATTTTTTTCTTTCATTCGTAGAGGTGTTAATTCTTTGATGCCCCCAGGATGACCTGTGTGTCTATAATATTTTTTACTAGCAAATTTTTTACCAGTAAATTTAATCTTATCTATATTTGTTACTACTACAAAGTCCCCGTTATCCATATGAGGATTATAAGTAGCCTTATTTTTTCCTCTTAAAACTTTTGATATATATGAGGCCAATCTACCCACAGCTGCATCTTGGGCATTAATAACATACCAATCTTTTTTAATGTCTTTCTTTTTAATAAATGGCGTCATGATAATGGGCGATAAATACAAAGAAAGAACAATAAAGTCAATTTATTTTACTTTTAAATAGTATAGATATACTGCGCTTAATACTAATAACACGCTTGTGACTTGGTGTGCAGAGGCTAAAAAAATATTTAGTCCGCTTATTAATGTGAATATTCCAAATATTACCTGCAAAAATACAAAAAAAGCTAATATTGATAATGGTTTGTATAAAGATAAAATTCTATTTTTAATAATATATATTAATAAAAATAAAAAATATAAAATTATCAAATAAGCTAAATTTCGATGATAAAATTGAACCAAAGAATGGTTGTCGAAATCAAAAATTATATTTATATTTTCAAATTTTAGATCGTTAGGAAAATAAGTATTGCCCATTAATGGCCAAGTTTGATATATTTTTCCTGCATCTAAACCAGATACAAAAGCTCCCATAACTATCTGAACAAAAATTAATAATATAAAAAATTGGAAAGGTAAATTTTTACTAGAAAATTTAAAAAAAAATTTATTTTTATTGGAAATTATATTTAGCATTAACCAAAATATTATAGAAACTATTAAAATTGCTGTTGTTAAATGGATGGATAATCTATAATGACTAACTGAGGTGTTAGTAATTAACCCGCTCGTCACCATAAACCACCCAATTAAACCCTGAAGAATTATTAGTGTCATAATCACAAAAGAAATTTTCAAATACTCTTTTTTAATACTTTTTGTAAAAAAAAATACAATCAAAGGTATAAAAAAAAATACACCTATTAATCTTGCTAAAAATCTATGAAAGAATTCCCAATAAAATATTATCTTAAATTCTTCTAAAGACATATCGGAATTTAGTATTGTAAATTGAGGAATCTGTTTATACTTATTAAAATATTCAAGCCATGACGCTTCATTTAATGGTGGGACTATCCCTGTGAATAGTTCCCATTCAGTGATCGAAAGTCCAGAATTCGTCAATCTTGTTAAACCACCAACAATAATAATTAAAAAAACCAAAAACAAAGTTGCAGATAACCAGTAAAAAAATAGTTTATTTATTTTTTTCTCGTTTGAAGTCATAATATGTAATATATAATTAATTAATCAAACTTAAATTTTATTTTTGTCGCTATGGTTAATAAAAACATACTTAAAATTCGGAAAAAATTAGATAAACTTGATGATATTTTATTAAATATTATTAAAAAAAGAGCAAAGCTAGTTGACATTGTAATTGAAAATAAAAAATTTAAAAAAGAAATAATAGATAAAAAAAGAATCAGGATAATACTTAAAAATATTTCAAAAAAATCAAAAAAAAAGAGAATTGATCCTTTAATTACTAAAAAAATATGGAAATCAATGATAGGCGCTTTTATTGATTACGAGTATAGAAAATTTAAAAAAAAATAATTACTTACTATGAGGTGGAAGTTTTTTTTCTACAAAAAACTCGTGTTTTCTCGTATTTGGATTATATTTTTTAAGTTTTAGCTTGTCTTTGACTTTTTCACCTTTTGTTGGTTTCTTTGCATAGTAAATAAATTTACTATCAGGGTTACTTTCAGGTACCATACGCACTTTAAGATGAGTTTTTTTTGCCATATTTCTTTATTTTGTAAATTTTATCTAAAATTTTTTGAGTTTTAACTTTTAAATTTGTTTTATAATAATTAGCTTTTAAACTATCATACTTATGATCGTCAAGTTTTTTTATATTTAACTTTAACAAATTTTTAACACCAGAAATAGTCATACCTTTGTTTTTTAGTAAAAATTTAATCATTTTGATTATTTTAATCTTCTCACTAGAATAATATCTACGGTTATTAATTTTTTTTGGTTTAATCTCTTTAAATTCCTTCTCCCAATATCTCAATATGTGATTAAGGGGTTTTTTTGTGATAGGATGAACTAAACTTAATTTTTTTGATAATTCAGAAATACTTAAAAATTTGTTCATATAAAACTGTCTAAACTATCAATAATTTTTTTTGATGCTCTAAAACTTATTGAATTTCTTGCCGAAATTATAAATTCTTTTTTTGTTTTCGGATTTCTTCCAATTCTTTTTTTTTTAAAAATAGTTTTAAATGTTCCAAAATTTTTTATATTTAAGTGCCCAGTATTTATATTTTCAGTGATGATTAAAATCAAATCATCGCAAAGTTTTTTTGAAAAATTAGAAGAAAACCCTGTTTTATAAGTTAATTTATTAATTAAATCTTTTTTTGTTATGTTTTTTTTAATCACTTGATTGGTTTAAGTTTTTTCGAATTTCATTCATTAAGTTGCCCTTAACTATTCTATAACAAAGATCTATTGAATAATAAAAACCAATTGAGTCTATTCCTCCATGACTTTTTACTACTGGTCCGGTTAAACCTAAAAATATTGCTCCATTATATTTTCTAGGGTCTAATTTTTCTTTAAATCTTTTAAGGGAAAAATAAGATAAAACTAAAGATAATTTTGAAAATATATTTTCTGTAAGAGATTTTTTTAGATTTTTAGTAATAAATTTTACAGTACCCTCTGCAGTTTTTAATGCAATGTTACCTGTGAAACCATCTGTAACAATAACATTAGAGTCACCACTCATGATATTATTTCCCTCTATATAACCATTATAAATAAAATTTTTATCACTAGATAAAGCTTTTAATCTTTTCGAGGTTGTTTTAAGCATCTCTGTACCCTTTATCTCTTCAGAACCAATATTTAATAGAGAAACTTTTGGTTTCTCATCTGGAAATAAAGACTTAAAAAGTGCAGAACCAAGTTCTGCAAAATCAACAAGATTTTGATCGTCACATTCTATATTTGCACCCAAGTCTAGAACAATATTCATTCCATTTTGGTTAGGCCATAAACCAGCTAAAGCTGGTTTGCTTACTTCGTTCATCATTTTTAAAATCATTCTAGAAATTACTAGTAAGACACCGGTATTACCTGCAGATAAGCTTATATCAGATTTACCATCAAGTTGATGTTGAATACAGTTCCACATGCTGGTATTTTTTGAATTTTTAACTGCAGTCATAGGGGTTTCTGCGTCTGAAACTACTTTATTTGAATTAATTATATTAATTGAATTCGATTTAATTTTATATTTTTGAAATTTACTTTTAATGTCAGACTCTTTGCCAAATATATTTAAAATAAAATCATCATGAGTCTTATTTTTATCTAAAAATAACTTAATACCTTTAATAGTTTTATCAGGAGAATTGTCACCACCCATTGCATCGATTGCAATAGAAATTTTTTTTGACATAATTGAGCTATTAAATATCTAGTATTTTTTTTCCATTGTAGTAACCTGATTTAAGGTCTACATGATGTGATAACCTGTACTCACCGCTTTTTTTATCTTCTACAATATTTAAAGAAGACAATTTATGATGAGATCTTCTCATCTTTTTCTTAGAGATCGATGTTTTTCTTTTTGGTACAGCCATATTTAATATCTATATTTTTCAATTTCTCTTATCACATTTTCCAAAGATAAATCAAAGCAAAAATTATAAAAATTTAAAAAATAGGCTCTAAAATTGATAAATTTATCACTTTTTTCCTCATTGATTTCCCTAAAATATTTTGTAGTTAGAGAGTAATTGATATCAAATATTTGTTGATTGTTAGTTTTTTCAATTTTAAGCAATATATCATATAAAATTTTATTTAAATCTTTCATTTTTTTATTTACTGATACATCTCCATAACCTAATTCTCGTAAGTTGTTCTCAATATTATGGAAAAGGTAGTCATAAATAGATTGATCTAATTTTTTTCCTTTTTTTTTAAAAATAATCATTAAAATAGAAAAATGAAAAAACATTAAATAGATACGAGTTTCGCCTGTATCTTTAAGGACAATTTTTTCATAGAAAAACTTGTTTCTAGATAATTTTAGTAAAATATTGTAAAGATTAATCTTATGTTGGTTTTTTTTAAAAAACATTATTTTGTTGTCTTATTTTTTATAATTATTACTGGATGTCAGTTTAAAGAACCAGCAAAAAATCACGGTATTTTATATTTAGAAAATAGATCAAATCAATTAACAGTCAACAAAGATAATAAAAATGATGTTTTAAAACTGTTTGGGTCTCCTCATACAAAATCAATTAATAATCTAAACGAGTGGATTTATATAGAACGCGTTTTATCGAAAGGTGAATTCCATAAATTAGGGCAAAATATTCTTAAAACAAACAATATACTTGTCTTGTCATTTGATAAATATGGTATTTTAGATAAAAAAAACTTTCTTGATAAAGATGACATAAATAAAGTTAGATTTTCGAAAAAATATACAGAGAATAATTTAGCCGAAACAAGTTTCGTAGAATCTTTTCTTAACAGTATTAGATCAAAAATGTATTCTAATCAAAAATAGACTTAGTGAGCGATAACCGCTAATAGCAAAAGAGCAACAATGTTTGTAATTTTTATCATCGGGTTAATCGCTGGTCCGGCTGTGTCTTTATAAGGATCTCCAACAGTATCTCCTGTAACAGCAGCTTTATGTGCTTCAGATCCTTTACCACCAAAATTTCCATCTTCAATATATTTTTTTGCATTATCCCAAGCGCCGCCGCCTGCTGTCATCGATACAGCTACAAATAATCCAGTAATAATAACACCTAATAACATTGCTCCCAGAGATGACAATGCGGCTTCCATTCCACCTATTTGTAAAATTATGAAATACAAAACCACGGGAGATAAAACCGGTAAGAGCGATGGAATTATCATTTCTTTAATGGCAGCCTGTGTTAATAAGTCGACTAATCGGCCATAGTCTGGTTTTCTTTTACCTTTCATGATGCCAGGAATTTTTTTAAATTGTCTTCTTACTTCTACAACAACTGCACCGCCTGCTCTACCAACAGCTTGCATTCCCATTGAGCCAAACAAGTACGGCAACATTCCTCCAATTAATAAACCCGCGACAACAAACGGATTGGATAAATCAAAAGTTACAATAATTCCTTCTAAAGCCGAACCTTTTACTGTTGAAAAATATTTTATATCTTCAGTATAAGCAGCAAATAAAACTAATGCTCCTAAACCTGCTGAACCAATCGCATAACCTTTTGTAACTGCTTTTGTTGTGTTACCTACGGCGTCTAAAGCATCTGTAGTTTTTCTAACATTTTTTGGAAGCTTAGCCATTTCAGCTATTCCACCAGCATTATCTGTAACTGGACCGTAAGCGTCTAAAGCAACAACCATCCCAGTTAAAGCTAACATTGATGTTACAGCTATTGCAATACCATACAAACCAGCTAATTCATTTGTAAAAAGAATTCCTGCGACTATTATTAATGCTGGTATTGCTGTTGCCTCCATTGAAATAGCTAATCCTTGTATAACATTAGTACCGTGACCAGTAGTTGAAGATTGAGCAACTGTTTTAACAGGCCTGTAATTAGTTCCTGTATAATATTCAGTTATCCATATTAATAATCCTGTTATAATAAAACCTACAACGCCACAGATATATAAATCCATTCCGTTAAAAGTTTTTCCATTATTGCTGTAAGTTTCAGAAAGTCCTACAATTACATTTGTTACCGGATATAAAATTAAAAGAGAAGTTATCGCTGTAACAATAAAGCCTTTATACAAAGCGCCCATTATATTTTTATTTTTTCCTAATTTAACAAACCAAGTTCCTATTATTGATGTAACAATACATGCACCACCGATTGCCAGTGGATAAACCATCAAATTGTAATCAGATGGAAAAAAAATAGATGATAGCACCATTGTTGCTACTATCGTAACCGCATAAGTCTCAAATAAATCTGCAGCCATTCCTGCGCAATCTCCAACATTATCTCCAACATTATCAGCAATTACTGCAGGGTTTCTGGGATCATCTTCGGGAATACCTGCTTCGACTTTACCAACAAGATCTGCTCCAACATCAGCACCCTTCGTAAAAATTCCACCACCAAGCCTTGCAAATATAGAAATTAGTGATGCCCCAAAACCTAAAGCAACCAAAGCATTGATTATTTCTCTATTATCCACGTTTAAATTAATCAAAATGATATAATATAAAGTAATAGCTAATAAAGCTAAACCAGCAACTAATAAACCAGTAATAGCGCCAGATTTAAATGCAATAGTTAGCCCTGCTTGTAAACTTTTTCTTGCTGCTTCTGCGGTTCGAACATTTGCTTTTACTGAAATAAGCATTCCAACATAACCTGCAACGCCTGATAAAAATGCACCAATAAAATAACCAATTCCAACCAGATAACTGAAAAAATAAGTTACTATTCCTAAAACAATAATACCAACAACAGCAATTGTTTTATATTGCCTATTTAAATAAGCTTTTGCGCCAATTTGAATAGCTTCTGCTATCTCTTGCATTTTAGCGTTTCCTGCACTTGATGATAAAATTTGACCAGAAAGCAAATAGCTGTAGCCAACAGCTAAAATTCCTGAAAATGATATTAGATAAAGTAATTCTAAATAATTAGTCATTAATAATATAAAAAGGATAAATGCCAAATTAATTTACGAAAGGCAAGCTAAACTTCACTAAAAAAAACAGATTTTTAGACTTATTTTCTCAACACATTAGCTATTTTATCAAGTATAGCATTTAGATATCCAATTTGGATTTTTTCTAAAAAATATTCTGAAGCCAATAAATACTCATTAATAATCACTTTTTTTGGTGTATTATGCTTAAACATAAGTTCAAAAACACCTGCAAATAATATTATTTTAAGCAACTTATCAGTTTTAACTAAATTTATATCATTTGTTAAATGAATATTTATATTTTCTTCAATTAGATCTGATCTTTCTAGGGTTCCACTCACAACGTCTTTTATAAATTTTTTATATTGGTTTTTAGGATAATCAATTGTTGTGCCTGGATTCATTAAAGCGTTATACAATTTTTGGATTATTTTTATTCGAGGTGATAAATTTTTAGATTTTTTTGGGGGCATTTTTTAAGATTGAAATGACAGCATTGGCAGCTTCCAACCCTTTATTTGGTTTTTTAGATTTTTTATTTTCACTTCTTTCTATGGCTTGTTTTATAGTTAAAGCAGTAATGACTCCATTAGCAATCGGTTTATTGTATTTTACTGAAAGACTCAAAATAGAATTAAAAACTGTTGAACATATAAAGTCAAAATGAGGTGTTTTCCCTTTTATCACGCAGCCCAGCGCAACAAAACCATCAAATCTTTTTATGTTTTTTCTTATGGCTATAGGTATTTCAAAAGTACCTGGAACATTTAAAATACTTATTTTAAATTTTACACTAGATAATTTTTTTTTAGCATCAGAAACTAGATTATCAGAGATTATTTTATAATAATTTGAATTAACAATTAAAATTTTTTTCATTTTATAATTATTTGTTTTTTTATCTTTAAACCAAATCCATCAAGACCGATAATTTTTTTTTTACTCTTTGATAGTAATATCATATTTCTAACATTAAGATCTTTTATTATTTGAGCGCCTATACCATAATATCTTAAAGTTTTAATATTACTATCTTTTGAAGTATTATTTTCATTGTTTATTATTAGTAATAGGTAGTTTCTAAAACTGGATAATATCCTTAAAGATTTTTTTACTTTGAAGTTTTTCAAAACATTTTTTCTAGAAACCTTTGTTGAAATCACTCTTACAGGTACAGATTTTTTTGGATTTAAAACACCTCTAGTAATTACAAAATTAATATTATTTTCCAGTTTATTTGTATAATTATAAATATTTATTTTAATCTTCTTGTTCAAATAGGCTACTTTAGAAGATAATCTTAATATTAATTTTTCATATTTTAAACGATAAGAAATTAAGTCTTCTATGGAAGCCAACTTGATTTTATGTTTTTTTGAAAACTTGTGTAAATCATTTAATCTTGCCATCCTACCATCTTCATTCATTACCTCACAAATTACAGAACTAGGGTTGAGATTCGATAATTTTGAAATATCAACTGAAGCTTCGGTATGCCCTGCTCTTTCTAAGACACCACCATTTCTTGCCACTAAAGGAAAAACATGCCCTGGGGAAACAATATCGCTTTTTTTTACTTTAGGGTTAATGGCTGTTTTAATAGTTTTTGATCTATCTTGAGCAGAAATCCCTGTTGTAATTCCTTTCTTTGCTTCAATTGAAATAGTAAATGCTGTCTGCATTCTTGATTTATTATTTGGAGACATTAATGGTAATTTTAAATTATCAATTTGTTTTTTTGTTAAAGCCAAACAAATTAAACCTCTTCCGTGCTTTGCCATAAAATTAATACTTTTAGAGCTACATTTAGAAGCGGGAATAATTAAATCGCCTTCATTTTCTCTGTTTTTGTCATCAACTAAAATGAACATTTTACCTTTTTTTGCATCTTGAATTATTGATGAAATTTTAGAGAATTTACTAATTGACATTTAATTTGAGTATTTTTGAATATACTTGCTAAATATATCTAATTCAACGTTAACCAAATTTTTTGTTTTTAAATTTTTTAAATTCGTAAGTTTAAGTGTATGCGGTACTATATTAATTTCAAAATAATTTTTGACGACTTTAGAAATTGTTAACGAAACACCATTAACAGAAATTGATGCTTTTTCTATTAAGTAATTAGTTAAATTTTTATTAATAATTTTAAATTGTAATATCCATGTTTTGTCAATAATACGTAATTTTTCAATTTTTGCTACTGTATCAACGTGTCCTTGAATAAAATGACCTGAAATTTTTTGGCCAAATGTAATAGATTTTTCTAAATTCAGAATTTGGTTTATCTTTAGTAGTCTAAAATTAGAGCGATTTAAAGTCTCAACTGAGATGTAAAAATAAATAATATTTCTTTTAATTTTAACTAAAGTAAGACAAACACCATCACAGCAAACAGATGATCCTACTTCTTTTGAATTAAAATGCAATTTAGTTTCAATACCAACAAATAAACTATTTTTTGTTCTATCGATACTATGAATTTTACCTGTATTATAAATTATTCCATTAAACATTTTTAAAATTCTTTTTTATAAAGTTTATCATCATTTAAATTAATTGATATCTGCTTATATGAGATATCTTTAATATATCTTGTGGTAGCATTGTTTTTGCCTTTTTTTTTTAAATAATTGCTGTTTTTAAATATATATAAATCATTAATTAGATTATTTTTAATTAATGTATTAAGAAAAGTTAGCCCTGCTTCTACTAAAATTCTTGCGTAACCCATTTTTAAAAGTTTTTTATAAAGTAAAATAAAATCATTTTTATTTTTTAAAGATTTGATTAAAATAATTTTATACCCTCTTTTTTTAAAAACTTGAGTTTTCTTGATATTTTTTTTATAAGTTATTAAATAAGTTTTTCTTTTTTCTAAAATTTTATTTATTAAAAGATTTTTTTTTAATTTTAAATTTAAATCAATTATGAACAAATCAGGTTTATTATTATCTAGACCTTCTATTCTACAATTAAGCAATGAATTATCGCAATTAATACTTCTTGAAGTTGATATTATTCCATCATGTTGAGATCTTATTAAATGAGTAACTTTTCTCGAGAAATAATTAGTTATCCATTTATCTTTTTTATTTATTGTATAGTAATCATTAGAAATAGCTATTTTAGCAGAAATGAACGATATATTTAATTTTTTATTAATAAGATAGCTTCTATAAAAGTTTTTATATTTTTTTGTCTCAATTAATTTGGCTTTAATTCCTCTGGCGTTTAGAATTTTTTTTGTTTTTTTATACGTTCTTAAATCTGGATCCTCAAAAGAATAATAAACACTTTTAATTTTTTTTTTTATAATAATATTTGTACAAGGGGGTGTTTTACCTTGATGAACGCATGGTTCTAACGAAGTATAAAGTGTAGCACCTTCAGTATTCTTAATTTTATTTAAAGCATTAAATTCCGCATGAGGTCTACCAGTAACTGATGTAACACCTGAAGAAATAACTGTGTTATTTTTAACAACTACTGAGCCTACAGAGGGGTTTAGCTTTGTTTTTCCAAGATTTTTTTCTGCTAATTGAAAAGCTAGATCTAAAAAAAATTTATGATTTGTTGTCATCTAAATTGCCTACAAACTGTTCAAAATCTTTTGCTTCTTTAAAATTCTTATAAACAGAAGCGAAACGAACATAAGCAACTTTGTCTAATGAAGATAAACCTTCCATGATAAACTTACCAATGGTTGGCGTAGGTATTTCACTTTCTCCAAGACCCTCAAGATTTCTTACAATCTTTGAGATAAATTTTTCAATTGTTTCTGAGTCAATTGGTCTTTTTCTCGTAGCTATCCTTATAGATTTTGAAATTTTATCTCTATCAAACGGCTCCCTTTTGCCGTTACCTTTTATAACGGTAAGTTCTTGAAACTGAACACGTTCAAATGTTGTGAATCTTTCTTTTCTTTCACAACCACAAAGTCTTCTTCTTCTAATAGCAGTGCCATCTTCGGTAGGTCTTGAGTCTACTACTGATGTATCTTTTTCTCTACAGAATGGACAAAGCATAATATTATTTAATTATCATATATAGGAAAAGCAGCACAAAGATCAATTATCTCTTTTTTAACTTCATTTTCTATTTTTGAGTTATCAGATTTATTTTCGCTAAGCCCTTTTATAACTTTATAAATTAGTTCCGCAATTAATTTAAATTCTGCTTCACCAAAACCTCTTGTTGTGCATGCAGGTGTGCCTAATCTTATACCAGACGTAATCATTGGGCTCTCTGTATCAAAAGGAATGCCATTTTTATTACATGTAATATTAGCATGACCTAATGAGGCTTCCGCATCTTTACCTGTAACATTAAATGATCTTAAATCAAGAAGCATCAAATGAGTATCTGTTCCTCCAGAAAAAATTTTAAACCCCTTTTTCATTAAACTTTCAGCGAGAATGTTGGCATTATTAATTACATTTTTAGTATATATTTTAAAATCTTCTGATAAAGCTTCTTTAAAACAAACTGCCTTAGCTGCTATCACGTGCATTAAAGGGCCGCCTTGCAAACCAGGAAAGATTGCACTATTAAATTTTTTTATTAATTCCTCACTGTTAGTTAAAATAATTCCTCCTCTAGGACCTCTTAAAACTTTATGAGTAGTGGAAGTAACTACATCTGCATATTTAGTAGGATTTGGATAAGCGCCACCAGCAACTAATCCTGAAAAATGAGCCATATCTACTAATAAATAAGCGCCAACATTATCACATATCTTTCTAAATTTTTTAAAATCAATTATTCTTGAGTATGCACTGCCGCCTGCAATTATTATCTTCGGTTTGTGTTCTAAAGCTAATTTTTCGATACTATCATAATTAAGTAAACCAGTTTCTTTATCTACTTCATAATGAATTGCATTAAACCATTTACCTGATTGCGCTGGCTTAGCACCATGAGTTAGGTGACCTCCAGAATTTAAACTCATACCTAAAATTGTATCTCCAGGTTTTATAAGAGCCAGATAAACAGCTCCATTAGCTTGTGCGCCTGAATGCGGCTGAACGTTTGCAAATTTACAATCAAATAATTTTTTTACTCTTTCAATTGCTAAATTTTCTGACACGTCAACGTGTTCACAACCACCGTAATATCTTTTAGAGGGATAACCTTCAGCATATTTATTTGTTAAAACAGAACCTTGAGCTTCTAATACTGCTTTTGAAACTATGTTTTCTGAAGCAATTAATTCAATATGATTTTGTTGTCTAATAAACTCATCTCTAATTGAGTTATATAGTTCCTTATCAGCCTCTTGTAATTTTAATTTAAAAAAACTATTTAAATATTTATTTAATTTTATAGCTGTAGACATTTTATATTTTTTTTACTCTTCTTAAATGTCTACCGCCTTCAAATTTAGTTTTTAAAAATATTTCTACTAACTTAAGCGATAAACTTTTTTTAGTTAATCTTGAACCTAACGTTATTATATTAGCATTATTATGTTGCCTAGACAATCTTGTTGAGGTGGGGCTGTAACAAACAGCCGCTCTAATACCTTTAATTTTATTTGCACTTATAGCCATTCCAATACCAGATCCACACACTAAAATCCCAATATCACTTTTTTTATCTTTAACACGTTTAGCAAGTTTTTTTGCATAATCAGGATAATCAACTGATTCATTTTTGAAGGGCCCTAAATCAAATATAGAAACATATTTATTTATAAGATGATTTTTTATTTGTTCTTTTAAATTATAACCAGCGTGGTCCGATGCGATGCAGATTTTTTTAAATAAAAAATTCAATTTAATTAAATTTATAATCTAATACACATGCAACAAGATGAACTCTATTTTCTTCTCCACCATTAAAAGCATTATGATATTTAGTGTTGTTAGTTATCCATACAGATCCATCTGCAGGCATATGTTTTGCAACGTTTTCTATAACCATTAAACATCCTGGATTTGTAATTATTGGAATATGTAATCTAGGTTCTGGATCTCTATGCCAACTTAAAGTTGACCTTGGTTCTTTTAATAAAATTCTAATTCTTCCTAATTTATATTTAGAAGATAAGACCTCAATTACTTCTATAAAATAAGTGTTTTTAAATTCAGGAACAAGTTCAGTGTAAGTACTTTCATCAATTGCGACATCTCGAGAAACTTCATTGCCTGATTTATCTGGCTTGGTCCAATAAAGTCCTCTGGCTTTATTGTCTTTAATAGACTCTGGGTCACCTGGAATTCTTGTAAGACATATAGCTCCAAAATGAGAAATACCCCCCGCAGTTTCAAATTTTTTAATTTTTATAATTTCTTTATAAGCTTTTTGTAGTTTTGATATGTCAAAGTTTAGATTTTGTTTTTGAAAATCGTTAAAATTAAGAAATTTTTGTTCTCTATTTGAGTTTAAATTAATTATATTTTTAGAATTAGTTTTCATGTTTTATTGTTATTTATCTCTTTGTAATATATATTTGTATAATACATTTGTCGCATTTTAAATTAAATTAAATCATGATCACAGGTAAATTTCCTAGCTTAAGACTTCGTAGAACAAGAAAGTATACATGGTCTAGAAAATTGGTCCAAGAAAACAACTTGTCAACAAGTGATTTAGTTTATCCTATATTTTTAATTGAGGGAAAAAATAAAAAACAAATTATTAAATCAATGCCAAACATTTACAGATATTCTATAGATAAATTAGGAGAAATCGTCAGCAAACTTGTAAAAAATAAAATACCAATGGTTGCATTATTTCCGTCCACTCCTAATTCAAAAAAAAATCAATACGGTAGTGAAGCATTAAATGAGAACAATTTAGTTTGCAGGGCAACTCTGTTTATAAAAAAAAAATTTAAGAATGACATAGGAGTAATGTGTGATGTTGCTTTAGATCCCTATACATCACATGGTCATGATGGATTGTTAAAAAATAGTTATGTAATAAATGATGAAACAAATGAAATTTTAATTAAACAATCTTTAATACAAGCTCAAATGGGTTGTGATGTCATTGCTCCTTCAGATATGATGGACGGACGTATTGGAAAAATTCGAAAAGCCTTAGACAAAAATAAATTTCATGATGTACAATTATTATCTTATGCCGTGAAATATGCTTCAAATTTTTATGGACCTTTTAGAGATGCCGTTGGATCTAAAAAATCTTTAAAAAGTGATAAAAAAAATTATCAAATGGATTTTTCAAATAGCAATGAGTCATTAAGAGAAGTAGCGCTAGATATAAAAGAAGGTGTTGATATGGTAATGGTTAAACCCGGGATGCCTTATTTAGATATTATAAAATCAGTTAAAGAAAATTTTAAAATTCCTGTTTTAGCTTATCAAGTGTCCGGTGAATATAGCATGATTAAACAAAGCATTAATAATAATTTAATCAATGAAGATTCTATAATTGAGAGTTTAATGTGTTTTAAAAGAGCCGGTGCATCTGCTATTGTCTCATATTTTGCTTTAGATATTGTAAAAAGGCTTTAAATTAATTGAAATAATTTTCTAAAATAACTCGTGATTTTGGAAACAAAATATTATTAGGAATAAAAAATTTATTTTGCAAAAATTGTCTTGTAAAATAAAGAGATTTTCTAATTGTAGGATTGGTTAAATTTTCGGGCATTTCTTTTGAAATTAAAAAATTTGGAACTTCGTATATATAACCGTCAACTTTAATTTTATTTAAAACTTGGACATTATTATTTTTTTCATATTGGCTAAGATTAGTATCGTAGCCTAATTCTTTAATAAGATTAATTTCAAAAAAAATATACAAATAAATCCAATTTTTTAAATTAATTGAGTTAATAAAATTTTCAAAAGAGTTGTATATTTTTTTATTCGGTTGCGAGTCTGGCAATAAAGTATTTAATAATGTACATATAGAAATTAAGGCAGATGTTCTCTCTTTATCGTTAAAATATAGTGGGGAAATTGGTTTAATTAATTCAGTTTTAAAATATCCAATTTTATTTTCAACTTTTGAATTATGAGAAACGAATAATTTATTAGAAATTTGTAAATAATTTCTAATTTTTCTTGAATTGCCACCATATACAATGCCATTAATTTTACCTTTTTTTTGCGTAAATACATTTATTATGTTTGCGTTTTCTCTAAACTTTCTTTTTGATAAAAGATAACATTCATCTTCCCAAATCATACATTTAAAATTTTTAGAAGTTTAAAAGCTGCATTTTGTTGAGCGTTTTTTTTTGAGGAGCCTGTACCTATTATTTTTTTTGAATTAGGTATTTGAACTTCTGTTTTAAATACTGGTCTATGTTGGGGTCCAGTTTTTTTAAAGAAAGTGTATTTTGGCAATTCTTTAAATTTTTTTAAACTAAACTCTTGAAGTTTCGTTTTTGAATCAATTTGAGTTACTGATGATTTTAAAAGATGCTCTTCCCAAAAACTTAAAATAAACTTTTCAGATGATTTTAAACCATTGTCCAAATATATCGCTCCAACTATAGCTTCTAAACAGTCACTGCTTATCTTGTTGGTTGATATTTCGAGTTTTTTATGTGATGAGCCTAATAATATATATTTTTTTAAATCTATTTTTTTTGCAATAAGAGAACAAGTTTTTTTGTTAACTAGATTTGCAAATTTCTTATCAATAATTCCTTCTTTTTCTTTAGGATATTTTTCTAATAATTTTTGTGAAATAACTAATCCTAAAACTCTGTCTCCTAAAAATTCTAATTTTTCATTGTTATTTTCATTATTATAACTTTTGTGTGTTAATGCTTTTTCTAATAATTTTTTTTTTTTAAAATTATAATTAATTCTTTTTTCAAATTCTTTAAGATTTTTTTCCATTATAGTTTATTGAACAATCTTTCTATTCTAAAAGAGTTATTTAAATTCCAAAATTTAAGCAAACTGCTTATATTTGTGTCGTTTGAAAAAAATATTATTTTAGCCTCCCCGACTAAATTTAAATTATTTACATATCCTACACTATTAAGATATCTGCTATCTTTTGAACAATCACGATTATCTCCCATTAAAAAGTAATGATCTAATGGAACTTTGAATTTCTGAGTATTTTGTAGGGTGCCTTTTTTTTTATAAGACACCAAATGTTTAGTTCCATTTGGCAACGTTTCGGTAAATGTATTGGTTTCTAATAAAAAATTTCCACATCTAATGATTTTTTTATAGTTTATAAGTTTTCTTAATATTTTTGTATCGTTAATAAATAATTCCCCATTTATAAATTGAATAGTGTCACCAGGTAATCCTATTAATCTTTTTATATAATCTGTTCTATTATCTGCGGGTGTTTTAAAAACCACTAAATCACCTCTTTCTGGATTTTTTGAAAAGAAACGTTTTTTTGAAAAATTTGGACTAAATGGAAATGAGTGTTTGCTATAACCGTATGAATATTTAGATACAAAAATACGATCGCCAACTAGTAAAGTTGGCTCCATTGATGAAGAGGGTATATAAAAAGGCTGAAAGAATAATGATCTGATTAAAATTGCTATCAACAATGCACCTAATAAAGTTTTAATATTGTCAATAATTGTAATAAATATTTTTTTTTTCATAAAGAGATTGTTACAAATGCTACAGCATATTTTGTTTCATCAGAAAGAGATAGTGAAACTTTAATTTTTTTTTTTTTAAATTTTCTTTCTATTATTTTTTTTGTTTGACCCGATAAAGTTATATATGGTTTTCCAGATTTTTTATTAAGAATAATAATTTCATTAAATCTAATGCCCTTTGAAATTCCAGTGCCTAAAGCTTTAGAAAAAGCTTCTTTAGCAGCAAATCTTTTTGAATAACAATTAAAACCATTTATTTTTTTTTTACATTTTAAAATTTCTTTAGAATTGAAAATTCGCCTAAGAAAATTCTTATTTTTTAAAGATTTTTTAATTCTTTCTACACTTACAATGTCAGTTCCGACTCCAAAAATATTCATGAATTTAAAATTTTTTTAAATGACTTAATAGCTGATGACATGCCTATAAAAATAGACTCTCCTATTAAGAAATGTCCTATATTAAACTCTTTTATATTTTTTATTTTTGTTAGAATTTTTGCAGAGTCATATGTAAAACCGTGTCCAGCGTGAACTTCAAGCCCTAGTTCATTAGCAAGCTTTGTTACTTTTTCAATTTTTTTAAATTCATTCTTAAATTTCTTTTTTTTATTAACTAAGTTGCAAAATTTTCCTGTATGGATTTCAACACAATCTGCATTAAGTTTCTTTGCCTCAAACACATCTCTTAAACTTGGTTCAATAAATAAACTTACTCTTGATTTATTTTTTTTTAATTTGACGATTAAATTCTTTAAAAAAATTTTATTATAATTTAAATTTAGACCTCCTTCTGTTGTGATTTCTTTTCTTTTTTCAGGAACTATACAAATAAAAGGAGGTTTACTTTTTAAAGCAATTTTCAACATTTCTCTTGTCGCTGCTATTTCTAAGTTAAGTGGAATCTTTAATTTTTTTTTAATTTGGTTAAGATCGTATTCATTAATATGCCTTCGATCTTCCCTTAAATGTATTGTGACAGAGTCAGCGCCATTTTTTTGTGCTAACAAAGCTGCTCTTAATGGACTTGGATAAATTTCTCCTCTTGCATTTCTTACAGTAGCTACATGATCTATATTCACACCTAGTCTTATTCTGTTCATTACAAATTTCTACTTCCGGGCTTAATTGGAGGGATAGATAATAGTTCTTTTGGTAATTCATCTTTTTTATATGTAGGAATATCTAAATTTACTTGAGAAACTATTCTATTTTTAATGTCTGATTTACCATTACTTCTATCTATTATGGTTGCATAGCCAGCAACAATAGCGTTATTAGATAAAACTAGATTTGAACATTCAAGGCTTGATTTGCCTGTGGTTATTACATCTTCTACAATTAAAACTTTACTTCCTTTTAAAATTTTGAACCCTCTTCTAAGTTTAAATTCCCCGTTTACTCTCTCAGAAAATATAGTCTCTTTATTTAATAATTTTCCTAATTCATAACCAATTATTATACCTCCCATCGCTGGTGATAAAATTTGATCAAATTCATCTAATTCAATTTTAATTTTTTCAGCAAGAGATTCACAAATTTTTAAAGCCTGAGAGGGTTTGCTCATCAATTGTGCACATTGAACGTATTTAGAACTGTGTAATCCTGAAGAAAGAATAAAATGACCTTCAATGACGGCGTTAGTTTCTTTTAAAATTTTCAAAGATTCTTTTGATGAAAGCATTTTTTTTCTGTTTGTGTCTAACTATTTTAAAATTTAAATTACTTTGCTTTATTTGACTTATCAAGTTTGTAAAATTTTTCAAATCCTTAATTTGCAAATCAAATGAAAATCTCAAATACGTTTCTTTTCTTTCTAATATGTCAACATTTACTATATTTCCTTTATTTAAACCAATTAGTGAGCAAATATTTCCTAAAGCACCTGGTTCATGAGGTAAATCAACCTCTATTGTACTTGTGTAGTTTTTTTCTGTTGCTGTATCATTTTCTTGAGATTTATCTTGCCAATATCTCCTAATGGCAGCTCTTGCTTTTCCTGTTTTTGCAGAACTTATCCAGTGTAATGAAGGAGAGGCATTTTTTGATGTTACTATTTTAACCATATCTCCATTTTTTAAAATACTTTGTAAAGATGACTCCTGTCCATTGACAGAACAACTTATAGCGCTATTTCCTATTTTTGTGTGTACCGCAAAAGCAAAATCTATAGGTGTGGCTGATCTTGGTAATTTAATCACCGATCCCTTTGGAGTAAAACAAAAAACGTTTTCTTGAAACATTTGTAATTTTGTAAATTCAAAATAATGTTCTGGATTATTTCCTGTTTCAATTATTTCAACAAGATCTCTTAACCAATCATATTCTTTCCATGATAAATCAGAAAATTTTTCTGATGATTTGTATTTCCAATGTGATGCAATTCCTCTTTCAGCAAATTCGTGCATCTCAAATGTTCTAATTTGAATTTCAATTCTGTTTTTTCTAGGTCCAATGACTGAAGTATGTATAGATTTATACTTATTGATTTTAGGTGTCGAAATATAGTCTTTGAATTTTCCAGGAATTGTTGAGAATCTGCTATGAAAAACTCCAAGTGCTTTATAACAATCCTCAGTATTTTTAACTATAACTCTAAATCCAATTATATCCGTTAGCTGTTCTAAAGAGACTTTTTTATTTTGAATTTTTCTCCAAATTGAAAAAGGTGTTTTTTCTCTACCTGCAATTTTTGCCTCAATACCATTTTCTTTTAATAATTCTATTAGTTCTAATGAAATTGATTTAAACGTACCATCTTTATTATTTTTTATAAATTCAAGACGTTCAATTATTAAATCTCTTGCAGGTTTGTTTAGTACAGAAAACGAAAGGTCTTCTAGTTCGTCTCTAATCCTATTCATTCCCATTCGATCTGCTAAAGGTGCATAAATCTCCATTGTTTCTTTTGCCTTCCTAATAATTTTGTCTTTATCTTTTACAAATTGAATAGTTCTCATATTGTGCAGTCTATCAGCGAGTTTTACCAATAAAACACGTATATCTTTTGATGTTGCTAATATTAATTTTCTAAAGTTTTCCGCTTTTGAGTCCGATGCGGCTTTACTTTCTAATGCAGAGAGCTTAGTTACACCATCTACTAAATTAGCTACTTCTTCACCAAATTCTGCTTTGACACTTTCGTAAGTAACTTTTGTATCTTCAATGGTATCATGTAAAAGTCCGGTAGTGATTGTAGCGCTATCGAGTTTTAGATCTGTTAAAATTTTTGCAACTGCTACAGGATGAATAATGTAAGGAACTCCCTCTTCTCTTTTTTGGTTTTGATGAGCTTCTAAAGCAAATTGATAAGCTTTGTTAACAGTATCTACATTAAGAAATTTATTGTAAGACTTTATTTCATCAATCAATTGATTGTTATCAATCATATATTTATATTAACATTTTTATTGAGTCTTGTAATCTCTATCCTAGATTTTAGATCAAGTTTATTTATTAAAAATTTTGCATTTTTCTTGAATATTGGATGCTTCCAACCAGGATCTATTTGATTGATGGGATATAAAACAAAATTTCTTAAGTGAGATTTTTTATGTGGAATAGATATTGGTTTGAGATTTACGATACTTCCATTAAAATCTATGATGTCTATATCGCATACTCTAGGATCATTTTTTTTTGATTTTACCCTTCCAATTTTTTTTTCAATTAAATCTGTTATTTTAAATAACTCTTTATGATTTTTTTCAAAAGTTCCTAAAATTCCTATATTTAAAAATTTTGGTAATCTTTTATTAGGATATGATGGTGTCTCATAAAAATTCGAAACTTTTTTTACTTTAAACTTTGATTCAATTAAAAAATTAACAGCTGTTGTAATATTGTCAAATCTATTGCCAAAAATTGAGTCTAAATTTGATCCAATATTTAGGTGTATCATTTGTTATTTTTACTCAACAACCTTGCTTTTTCTCTATTCCAATCTCTTAACTTTTTAACTTGCCGTTTATCATAAAGTTTTTTTCCTTTAGCTACTGCTATCTCAACTTTCACTTTACCTTTAAGAAAATACAACTTAGTAGGAATTAATGTTAATCCATCTTGATTAATTCTACCAATAAGTTTGTTTATTTCTTTTCTATTTAATAGTAATCTTCGATCTCCTTTTGGATCATGATTGTTATACGAAGATTGACGATATAATGGTATGTGTGAATTAATCAAAAATAACTCACCATTATTATCTACCGCATATGAATCTGCAATGCTTCCTTTCCCGTCTCTCAATGATTTTACCTCGGATCCCTTTAAAGAAATACCTGCTTCTAATAATTCTAAAAAAAAATAATTAAAACTTGCTTTACGGTTTAAACAAATAATTTTTTGACCAGCAACTAATTTCTGTTTCATTAAAGTAACTTAGCTACTTTAAGCGCCTCTGTGACTTTTTTTTTGGTTTCATTTTTAATTTCAACTAATGGTAATCTTACTGTAGGTTTACACATACCTAGTAATGAAGCTGCGTATTTTACGGGGGAAGGATTGCTCTCGATAAATAAAGATGAGTGCAAAGGTTGAAGTATTTCATCTAACTCTGAAGCTTTTTTTAAATCTTCTTTACAAGATTTTTGAAAATCAGATGAAAGTTTAGCAGCAACATTAGCAGTAACACCTATCGCACCAACTCCACCGCGTCTGTTAAATTCTAATGCGTTATCATCATTTCCTGTTAATTGAATAAATTCTTTACCCATAGCTTTCAATTGTTTGTCAACTCGATTTAAATCTCCTGTAGCATCTTTAACTCCAACTATGTTTTTTAATTCGTACAATTTAGCCATTGTTTCAACCTCCATATCAATTACCGATCTCGAAGGAATATTGTAAATAACAATTGGTATACTAACGCTATCATTTATTTTTTTGTAATGTTGATACAAACCTTCTTGAGTTGGTTTGTTGTAGTAAGGCGTTACAACAAGTAATGCATCAGAGCCTGCCTTTTCAGCAAATTGAGATAGCTCCACAGCTTCTTCTGTTGAATTTGAACCTGTGCCAGCTATTACAGGTATTTTACCTTTACATTCTCTAACTGCTATTTCGATTATTTTTTTGTGTTCTTTGTGAGATAATGTTGGTGATTCACCAGTAGTTCCTCCGGGAACGATACCGTCGGTTCCATTTTCTAGGTGATAATCGATTAGTTTTACGTAATCTTTTTCACTTAAGATTCCGTTATCAAATGGGGTAATTAGAGCTACAATTGATCCTTTAAGCATAAAACAAAATAAGATAATAATTCTTAACTTATGATCAATAAATTAATTAGTCTAGTAATAATAACGTTTTTTTTATTAATTGGTCATAGTTATTCAGAAAATCAATTTCTTTTTCCTAAAAAAAAACCCTCAGTATTCACTGAAACCAAGAGAAATATTGGTCAAGATAATTGGAAAAATTTGCCTCAACCAAAACCTTTAATAGAGAAAAATCAAACTAAAAAGATTGATAATAACCAAGAAAAAAAAGAGGTTAAAAAAATAGATACATTAAAAAAAAAAGCTGAGATTGTTGCGAATAAAAATACTTTTATTCTGCCTCAAAAAAAGCCTACAATTTATAGAGCCTCTACAAAGGAAAAAGAAAAATCAGCTATTTTAAATCAAAAGGATTTTGATCGAGCTAAAGAAACTATTCAATTTATAAAAGATAAAAAATGGAACAGTGCATTAAAAAGTGCTGCTAAAGTTAAAGACAAAGAATTTAGAAATTTAATTACATGGATGCACCTTAAAACTACAAGAAATGGAGCGTCATTTACTGAATATAAAAATTTTATTGAGCAGAATGGAGATTATCCGAGAATAAATAGAATAAGATATTTAGCAGAAGAAAAGATATATTTAAAAAATCATTCACCAACTTCAATAATCAATTGGTTTGAGAGATATCCTCCCTTAGGTGGTATTGGTAAAATTAAGCTTGCTGAAGCTCATTTAGAAAAAGGGAACAATGAAAAAGTTCGTGAATTAATTAAATCAGGATGGATAACTGCCGATATTAGAAAAAATGATCTTGGTTATTATCGTGCTAAATTTAAAAATTTTATTGACTCAGATGATCATATTAAAAGGGCCGATTATTTGGCGTGGGAAAGAAAGCATTGGGATTTAAAAGGAATGTTAAAATACCTACCTGCAGATCAAAAAGCTCTTTACAACGCAAGACAGATATTAATTAGTAATTCTTATGGAGTTGATAATGCTATCAATAAAGTTCCTGAATATCTGAAGCAAGACCCAGGTTTAGAATTTGATAGATTAAAATGGAGAAACCGAAGGGGAAGATTAGATGGATCTTTGGAAATTTTATACCGTAATTCTCTTAAAACTGAAAAGCAAATGGTTCGACCTGATAAATGGTGGGATCAAAGAGAAAGTGTGGTGAGAAATTTAATATATAAGAAAAGATATAAATCAGCTTATAAAATTTCTAGCGAACACGCCTTATCAGCGGGACCATCATTTGCAGAAGCAGAATGGCTTTCTGGATGGATAGCTATTACTTTTTTAAATTCACCAGAATACGCCATAAATCATTTCCAAAATTTTTATAATAATGTTGGATATCCAATTAGTTTAGCAAGAGGTGCGTTCTGGCTAGGTGAATCTTATCAAAAACTTAATGAAACTGATTTGGCTAATAGATTTTATTCAGAAGCGGCTAAATTTCCAATGACTTATTACGGGCAACTAGCTTTCAATAAGATCAACCCTGGTGGAAATTTTCAATTAATTGATCAAAGTTTCCATTCTAAAGAATTTGAAAAAGAATTTAAAAAAAATAAGTTAATTCGTCACATAATTTTACTTAACGAATTAAATGCAACGCAATTAGGTAAAGATATATTTAAACATTTAGCAGATTTAAATATTGAAAAAGGTAGTGAATCTTTAGCAGCCGAATTAGCTACTAGTGTTGATAGATATGATTTTGCTATTCAAATTTCAAAGAAAGCTTCTTATGAAAAAAGATTTTTAAACAAATATAATTATCCAATAATTGCAACGCCTAAATCTATTAATAATAAAATCATGCCTAAGCAAGAAATAATTTTAGCAATTATACGTCAAGAAAGTGAGTTTGATAAAAGTGCTAACAGTTGGGCCGGTGCGAGAGGAATGATGCAATTAATGAAAAGCACAGCTAAGATTGTAGCTAAACAAGCAAAACTTCCATACAGTATTAGTGGATTAACACGTGATCCAGAATATAATATTAAACTTGGTTCTTACTACTTCAATGGATTAATTGATGATTACAATGGTGTGTTTCCTTTTGCTATCGCTGCTTATAATGCTGGACCAAATAGAGTTAAAACTTGGCGTAGAATTAATGGTGACCCGTCCAAAGGACAAATTTCTTATATTAATTGGATTGAGCAAATTAGATTCGAGGAAACTAGAAACTACGTACAGCGCGTTTTAGAAAATATTAATGTTTACAAATATATTCTGAGTAAAGAACCTGTAACGATTGATAGTTATTTTAATTAATTTTGGCGGAAGAGGAGAGATTCGAACTCTCGGTACGATGTTACTCGTACGGTTAGTTAGCAACCAACTGGTTTCAACCGCTCACCCACTCTTCCATTCAACCTAGTAAATTAAGTACTATTTATTAATCAATTACCTTATAAATCAATCAAAAAAATGGTCAAATGAAGAAAAATTTATTAAAAGGTTCATTATTTACAGTTGGGGCCTCCCTTTGGTGGGGTGTAATAGGCGTACTATATTTTAAGTTTG
>JADHRE010000028.1 GCA_016777595.1 Candidatus Pelagibacter sp. | reverse complement strand
CCTTCAATTAATTTTTGAGGCTCAAATCTTAAAATGTCTCTATCTTTACATGTGCCAGGCTCTGACTCATCAGCATTAATAACTAAATAATGTGGTCTTGAACCAACTTCTTTTGGGGCAAAAGACCATTTAAGTCCTGTTGAAAAACCCGCACCACCTCTTCCTCTTAGCTCAGAGGTCTTAACTTCATTAATAATCCATTCGCGACCTCTTGAAATTAATTCTTTAGTATCTTTCCAATCATCTCTTTTGATTGAATTATCTATATCCCAACCAAGTTCGTTATAAAGATTTCTAAATATTTTATCTTCTTTCTTAAGCATGTTTTCCTTCATTAATATTAATTTTCTTTTCTGGAGCGGTATTTTTTCTACCTCTGTATGAACCAGGTTTTAAGGGTTTGTCTTTAATTAAAGACTCTAATATTTCCCTTGTGCTTTTTTCATCTAAATCTTCGTAGTAATCGTCATTAATTTGTATCATTGGAGCGCTCACACAGGCTCCTAAACATTCAACTTCTACCCAAGAACAATTTCCTTTTTCCGAAACTTCGTTTTCATTTGGAGAAATCTTTTCTTTACATAATTTAACTATTTTATCAGCGCCTCTTATTAAACATGGGGTTGTTGTGCAAACCTGTACAAAATGCTTACCAACTGGAGCAAGATTATACATTGTATAAAAGGTTGCTACCTCATAAACAGAAATATAAGGCATTGATAAAAAATTTGCTATATACTTCATTGCAACTAAAGGTATCCAATTTTGATTTTGTCTTTGAGCCAAATATAATAAAGGCATAACCGCACTCTTTTTATTTTTAGCTGGATATCTTTTTAAAATTTCTTCAACTTTTTTTAAATTATCAGAAGAAAATTTAAAATCTTTTGGTTGATCATTATGCACTTTTTTTACGCTCATCGGTCAACCTCTCCAAAAACTATATCTAAGGAACCTAACACTGCTGGAACGTCTGCCAACATATGTCCACGTATTAAATAATCCATAGCTTGAAGGTGAGAAAAACCAGGAGCCCTTATTTTACATCTATAAGGTTTGTTGCTGCCATCTGAAATCAAATAAACTCCAAATTCTCCTTTTGGGGCTTCAACAGCAGTGTAAACATCTCCTTTAGGAACTCTGTATCCTTCTGTAAATAATTTAAAATGATGTATCAAAGCCTCCATTGACTGTTTTATTTCATCTCTGTTTGGTGGTGAGATTTTATTATCAATAGATTTAACCGGTCCTTTTGGCAATCTTTCAATACACTGCTGAATAATTTTTACACTTTCTCTCATTTCTTCAATCCTGCATAAATACCTATCGTAGCAATCACCATTTTTTCCAACAGGGATTTTAAAATCTAAATCTTTGTAAATTTCATAAGGTTGAGATTTTCTTAAATCCCAAGGTATTCCTGAACCTCTTAACATAACTCCTGAAAAACTATGGTCTAAAGCTTCTTGTTTGGACACAATTCCAATTTCAACATTTCGTTGTTTAAAAATACGATTATCTGTAAGTAAACCCTCAAGATCATCAATAATTTTTGGAAAAGATTTACAAAATTTTTCTATATCTTCAACAAGCTTTAAAGGAATGTCTTTATGCACTCCTCCAGTTCTAAAATAGTTTGCGTGTAATCTTGAACCTGAAGCTCTTTCGTAAAATGTCATCAAGGTTTCTCTTTCTTCAAAACCCCACAAAGAAGGCGTTAGTGCTCCAACATCTAAAGCTTGAGTTGTTACATTAAGTATATGACTTAAAATCCTTCCAATTTCACAAAAAATTACTCTTATATATTTCGCTCGTATTGGCACTTCTACTTTCAATAATTTTTCCGCAGCTAAGGCAAAAGCGTGTTCTTGGTTCATTGGAGCCACATAATCTAACCTGTCAAAGTAAGGTAGAGCTTGGGTATAGGTTTTTTGTTCAATTAATTTTTCTGTTCCCCTATGAAGTAAACCTATATGAGGATCTGCTTTTTCAACCACTTCTCCATCTAACTCTAAGATTAATCTTAAAACACCATGTGCAGCAGGATGTTGAGGACCAAAATTTAAGCTTAATGATTTAGTTTTTTTTGTCATTTTTGTCAGAATTTTTTATTTCTTTAATATAATTTGTTCCTTCCCAGGGACTTTCAAAGTCAAAATTTCTATAATTTTGTTCAAGTTTCACAGGTTCATAAATAACTTTTTTATCTTTTTCGCTATATCTAACTTCATTAAAACCAGTTAAAGGAAAGTCTTTTCTTAGAGGGTGACCTTTAAAGCCATAATCAGTTAAAATTCTTCTTAGATCTGGATGATTCTTGAATTTTATACCATACATATCGAAAACTTCTCTCTCCATCCAATTAGCTGAAGGAAAAATTTTAGTAATAGAGTTAATTGTTTGATCTATTTCAAATTTTGTTAAAAGTTTTATTCTTGTATTATTTTCATGAGATAAAAAAAGATAAATTAATTCAAATCTTTTTTCATTTTCCGGATAATCTACACCAGCAATATCAATTAACTGTTTAAATTTACAATTTTCATTTGATTTTAAGAATTGTATTACTTCTACTAAGTCATTGTCTTTAATTTCAATTAAAAGTTCTTCATTACTAATAACTGAATTAAGAACTTTGATTGAAAGTTCAGAATTGATTAATTTTTCAAGATTTTGTAATTTTGAAATCATTTTTATCTTTTAAAGGAACCTTCTCTTCTAATTTTTTTTTGGAGTTGTAAAATTCCATAAAGTAATGCTTCTGCTGAAGGTGGGCAGCCTGGAACATAAATATCTACTGGAACAATTTTATCACATCCTCTTACTACTGAGTACGAATAGTGATAGTAACCACCACCATTTGCACAACTGCCCATGGAAATAACGTATCTAGGTTCTGGCATTTGATCGTAAACTTTTCTTAATGCCGGAGCCATTTTGTTTGTTAAAGTTCCGGCTACAATCATTACATCTGACTGTCTAGGTGACGCCCTAGGCGCAGCGCCAAATCTTTCTAGATCATACCTGGGCATTGATGTTTGCATCATCTCTACTGCGCAGCAAGCGAGACCAAATGTCATCCAATGTAAAGATCCAGTTCTTGCCCAATTAATTAAATTATCAGTTGAAGTTGTTATAAACCCCTTTTCAGTAAAATCTTTTGCAAGGTCTTTAAATTCTTCAGGTATTTCTTTTTGCTTGTTTGTAGATAAATCTATTTTTACTCCCATTCCAAGGCTCCTTTTTTCCATTCATAAATAAAACCTATTGTTAGAACACCTAAGAAAAACATCATTGACCAAAAACCAAGAGCGCCTATTCCTCCTAGAGAAATTGCCCAAGGAAAAAGAAAAGCAATTTCGAGATCAAATATAATAAAAAGTATAGCAACTAAATAAAATCTTACATCGAACTCCATTCTTGAGTCATCAAATGCCTCAAATCCACATTCATATGCAGATAGTTTTTCTGGGTCGGGGTTAGAGGGAGACGCTAAAAAGTTGGCAACTATGAAGCCAATACTTAACAGTAAAGATATAAATAAAAAAATTATTATAGATAAATATTCAGATAAAAAATTATAAATCATGTTTAAATTAATACCTACCTTAATACCGTAGTTTAAGGATTCTTATATTAAAAGATTATCTTTATAACATTTAGACTTTAAGTGTACAGGACAGAAAGAAGCATTTTTGTTGATTAATATTCCCTTATTTTTGGGTGTCTAGATGACAATTATTATCAAATTATCATATTTTGCTTAATTATGCTTACCATCATAATCTGTAATGGTGCTTGTAATATCAGTTGATATTAAATTAAATTATCTTACGTATTTATTAATATGAGTATTTACACAATTATTCTTCCCACTTTCAACGATTGGAAAAGTTTAAGTATTCTTCTGATTCAAATTGAAAAATATTTAAAAAATACAAATAATATTTATAAAGTATTAATTATAGATGATAATTCATTTGAAAAAAATAAATATAAATTAAATAAAAATAGATTTTTTAAGGAAATAAAAATTTTAACCTTAAAGAAAAACGTTGGTAGTCAAAAAGCCATAGCTACTGGTTTAAAATTTATTAGTAAATATAAAAACAAAAATGATGATAAGTTTATAATTATGGACTCAGACGGTGAAGATGATCCTAAGAAAATAAAAGAAATAATAAAATTAATTGATAAAAATCACAAAATAAAAGTAATTACGATGAATAGAACTATTAGAAAAGAATCTTTTTTTTTTAGTATTTTATATGAGATACATTTATTAATAACTTTTTTTATTACTTTTAAGTATATTAGATTTGGAAACTTTAGTTATTTAAATAGAAAAGTAATCGATATAATAACAAAAAAAAAGGAATTATGGCTTGCTTATTCCGCTACATTAAACAAATATTTTAATTCGAAAGAATCGATTTTAGCCCCCAGAAGAAAAAGAATTAGTGGTAAAAGTAAAATGAGTTATTCTGGCTTAGTAAGTCATTCTATTAATATTCAATCTGTCTATATGAAGAACATTTTTATATCCTATGCGCTTTATTCAGCTATTTTTATTTTTTTATATGTAACCAAATTATTGGGATTTATTGTTCTAATATTATTAACCTTACTTATTGTCCATTTTTTAATTATAGCTTTGAGCTTTAAAGAGAAGATCGACAGGATAACTTTCAATATTTGTTTAAATAACATAAAGTCAATTAAAAAAATTTAATTACGGCTTATGTTTTTAAAAAAAAAATATATATCAAGATCTACTAAAAATCCTAATATTTTTGAAAATAGAAAAAAAATATTAAATAGTAATAATCCTAATCTAATTTATTTACTAAAAAAAAGGTTTAGCTGGATGATCGAATACATAAAAAACAAAAAAGTCATTATTGAATTAGGTTCTGGAAATGGTTGTTTAAAAAGAATTTTAAATCAAAAAAACATACTTCTCACTGACATTGTTAAATATCCTTGGATTGATAAAAAATTAGATATGCTAAAAATTAACTTAGATAAAAAATATATAAATAAGGTAGATGTTTTCATTATAAATCATTCACTTCATCATTGCGCTAATCCTGCAAATTGTCTTCATAGAATATCAAAATATTTAAAAAAAGGTGGTGTTATGTTGATTAACGAACCAGAAACTTCATTTATGTTGAAACTCTTTCAAATTATATTAGATGATGAAAGTTGGTCTCTTACTGATAATGTATTCATAAAAAATAAAAATCTTTTTAACCCAAAAAATCCATGGATTTCAAATACTGCTGTTGCTCAATTATTATTTAAAAACAAACAAAAATTTGAAAGAAATTTTCCACAATATTTAATTGAAAAAAACAATGTTTCTGAATTTTTTATTTTTTTAAACTCGGGAGGAGTAAATTCTGATTTTTTTAATATAAAGCTTAATCATTTTTTTTTAAATATTGTTGATATAATTGATAAAATTTTAATTTTTTTATTTCCTGGTGTTTTTGCTTTAAATAGAACTGTCGTTTTAAGAAAAATTAAAAAAGGATAATTTATTTGAAAATCTTGTTTTTAAAAAAAAAATATACCTATCCTTTAATAATATTTTTATTTTCAATAAGTATTAATCAATATTATGGTTACATAGGTATTTTACCCATTGACAGTTTTTTAATCTTTAATTCTGGATTTGATTTATTAAATGGATTTTATCCTTTTAAAGACTATTGGACTATTAAAGAGCCATTTATAGATTTATTGCAGGCACTTTTTTTCAAAATACTAGGTGTTACATGGTTCAGTTACGTTTTACACGCATCAATTTTTAATTTTATAATATCTCTCTCTACATACTTTATTTTGAGATATTTTAAATTATCTGCTGATTTAAGTTTTTTATATTCGTTTTGTGTAGCTGCTCTAACCTATCCTACTGCTGGCACCCCATTTAGTGATCATCACACATTAATTTTATGTATTTTATCCTTATATTTATTTTTTATTACAATAAAAACTAACAATAAATATTTTTGGTTTTTTATACCTTTTTTGTTGGGATTTTCTTTCTTATCAAAGCAAGCACCAACTGCTTATATAATTTTAATAATCAGTTTTTTATCTTTAATATATTTTTCTTATAAAAAAGATTTTAGTGGACTTTTTTTTTCAATTATTGGTCTATTGGTCTTTATTGCTATTTTTACATTTACTTTGCTTTTGCTAAATATAAAATTTGTTGATTTTATAAATCAATATTTTTTATTTCCTCAATCATTGGGGTCAACAAGACTGGATTGGGTTTTTCCTTTAGAGTTTAAAAGAATAGTCCTCAGATTTAAAATTCACTACTTTTCAATATTTTTTTTAGTTTTTATTTTAATTAAATGTGCAATTAATTATGATAAAAAAATTAAGATAGAGGAAGTTTTGATTGCTTTATCTTTAATTTTTACATGTCTTGCATTTATTTTTCATCAATTAATGACTATCAATGCAATATTTATTTATTGTTTGATTCCAATTTTTTTTGCTTTTTCACACATCTATTGCAAGAATTTTTATAATAAAAAACCTATTAAAATTCTTATAATTAGTACATTGTTAATCTCAAGCACTCATTACTTTATGAAATATGTTCATAGCAGAACTTTTATGGACCTTAAATCTGTTGATATTAGTAAAGCTATAGATGCTAAAAAAATAGATAAAAGACTCAGCAACATCAAATGGATTACAATGTTTTACCCCGAACATCCTGATGAAGAAATTGAAAACATTAATTTTGCAGTTAAAATATTAAAAAATGATACTGAAAAAAAAATGATAATCACTGACTATCAATTTATTTCAGTTTTTTTAAATCAATATGATTATTCAGTAACTAGATTTTGGTACGATTTTCACGGCTACCCTTCAATAGAAAATAAATTTTTTAGTTATTGGAAAAATTTTGTAATTGAAAAAATTAAAGAAAATAAAATAACCAAGATTTATGTTTTAAAACCTTTGCACGGTGAGAATAAACCTTTAGAAAATATCTTTGGTCACTGTTTGGAAAAAAAGATCTTTTCAACTACCTTCTATAAAATTGATATAAGCAGATGTAACATTTAAGTGGCGGGAGTGACCGGGCTCGAACCGGCGACCTCCTGCGTGACAGGCAGGCGCTCTAACCAAACTGAGCTACACCCCCACTATTAAATGGTGGGCGGTAAAGGACTCGAACCTATGACCCTCTCGGTGTAAACGAGATGCTCTACCAACTGAGCTAACCGCCCTGACAAATAAAAATGAGATATACAATATAAACATTATAAAGTAAAAAAGTATTTAAA
>JADHRE010000027.1 GCA_016777595.1 Candidatus Pelagibacter sp. | reverse complement strand
TTAATTTTTTTAAAAGATTAATATTACACTTATGAGCACTCAATACAATTTTAGTCAAAATCATCCAGAGATTAACAATATTCAAGGCAAAGTAAAAGTTACTGATTTGATATCAAGATTAAATAAAGAAAAAAAGATTGAAAAAAAAAGAAATCTAGCTCTAGGAGTTGCCGCTGTTTCGGCTGTAACCGTTTTTGGAATAATTTTAACAATCTAGTCTTATTTCCCCTTAAAAACCTTTATATCAGAGAATTATAAGACATATAAAATTCTTAAATATTCTTTATAAAATTAATATTAAAATAACAAAAATTTTTATGAATATTGCATTTTATGTAAATGAAATGAATTATAGGGGTGTTGCAAATTCAACCTATAAATACGCTTTCTATAACAAAAAAATTTTAAAAAATAATTCAATTATTTTTTTTAACAAAAGAAATAGAAGTAATAAAAAAGACGTTATTGATAGATTTAAAAAGGAATTTACAATAATTGGGGTTTCAGAGTTTAGTAAAATCAATAATTACAAAGAAAAAATGAGATTAAAATATATCTATCTCCAAAAAGGTGGAGAGAAAGATCAAATGGTTTCAAAAAAAATTAAAACTATTGTTCACAGCATGTACCCTCAAAAATTAAAAGAAATACATGGATATAAGTATGCTTTTATTTCAGAATGGCTTAGCGAAAAATTTTCTAATAAGAAAATACCTTATGTACCAATCATGGTAGAAAATTATAAAACAAAAAAAAATTTAAAAAAAGAATTGAAAATTTCAAAAAAATATACAGTTTTAGGATGTCATGGTGGTGAAAGCAGTTTTGACTTAAGGTTTGCTCAAGATTCAATAATTAAAGCAACAAACCAACGAGAAGACTTATTTTTTTTATTTTTAAATATTAAAAAATTTTGTAATCATTCTAGAATAAAATTTCTCAAAGGAACTGCAAATGAAAAATTTAAAAAAGAATTTATAAATACTTGCGATGGAATGATTTACGGAAGAAGTTTAGGTGAGTCATTTGGTTTAGCATGTGCTGAATTTGCCACTGATGATAAAATAATTTTATCCTATAAGTTTAATAGACATAGATCACATAAATATCACTATTCAAAAAATTATTTTTTTGAATATAGTTCTTTTAAAAACTTAACAAATATGCTGTTGAATCTTAAGTTTAAAACCAAAAGAAAAAAAATTTATAATAAATATAAAGCCTATAGTCCAAAAAAAGTTATGTTTTTTTTTAAAAAAGTATTTTTACTTGAAAATAAAAAAATTAATCTTTCAGTCAAAGACTATTTTTTAAGTTATTTTAACTTTTTTTTGATGCATTATAACTATTTAAGACATAAAATTTATAATCATTATTATAATTATTTAGAGTCTAAAATAATTAATTTTAAACGTTGAATATAAAATAAATTAATATTAAAAAGGCTTGTAACATGGCGAGGTAGCTCAGTTGGTTAGAGCACAGGACTCATAAGCCTGGGGTCGGCGGTTCGAATCCGCCCCTCGCTACCAATAAATTATATATATTTTTTTTTTATTTCTGAGAAATTGATTACTCGCATATAATCTCTATAGTTATAATAGTAATCTTTAAATTTTAAATCAGCAATATTTTTTTCTATTTTTAATATTTGAGAATTTTTCTTTACCTGTATAATTGAAATACCTTCGTCAGCTAGACATGTAAATATTTCTAAGTTTGGATATGTTCTGAGCTCAACAATCGCTTTCCAAACATCTCCATTCCAAATATTCCTAAATCTAGGCACTGCTTGTGCAGAAATAGATCTTGGCAAACAATCATGTACAAGAATAAATCCTTCTTTATTTAAAAACTTAATAGAGTTTAAAATATCCTTTTTAACTTGATGATATTCATGCAATCCATCAATAAAGACTAGATCAAATTTTTTTAAATTTTTATCAAAAAAGTCTTCACTTTTAGCTCTGTAATTTCCTCCAGATACTGGATCAACACCAATTTTTTCCTTTATCGAGATTTTAGAAAATAGTTGATCGTCATCACAACCAATTTCTAAATAAGAGTTAAATTTATAAGTTGTGTTTAAGTAATCGATTAAATCCCATCTTTTTATATTATCAAATTTTAAATTTAATTTTTTTGAAAATCTATCTTTAAACAAATAGTAATAAATTCTATAAATTTTACTAGTAAATTTATTAATTTTTTCCATGTTATTTATCTAAGACCTTTTTTCAAAAATATGACTAAAATTTTTAACACAAAGCTTTTGATAATTATATTCTTTTAATAAGCTGTACACCCTGTGTTTATAATTTTTTTCATCGGAATTAATCTCAATACAGATTAAATTTGGTGTAAACTTTTTAAAATCGATAGTTTTTAAAATGTTTAAATCCTCACCTTCACAGTCAATATTCAAAAAATCAAAATTAAAATTTATTAATTCAGAAAATTTTTTTGTAAAAGCTTTCTTTTTAAAATAATTTTTTTTTTCAGAATCAAAATTTTTTAAATGTAGGGAGTTTATAGGACTGAAGTTATGTTCAAAAAAAATATCTACTTGCTTATTATTTTTATCACTTAATGTGGCTAAAATATTTCTATCTTCTCTTCTAACAATATTAAATAATTCTATAGATGTTGGATTTAGATCAATATTTGTTCCTCTCCACCCTTTATTGTATAAAAGACATGTATTACTATGTCTAATTGGATGAAAACACCCAATATCAACATATTTTCCAATTTTATTTTTAAAATATTTTTCTATTACCAAGTCCTCACCCCACTGAGAATAAGTTCTTCGTTTTATGAAGGATTTTTCCTTGAGGTAAATTTGATAATATAAATATATTTTATATATTAAGGTGTTTCTTTTTAGTTTTTCTTTTATCATGTATTATTATTATAAACAAAATGTATTCAAATAAAGATATATCAATAGTAATTAATACATTTAATAGTGAGGATCAAATTTATTCATGTTTAGATAAAATTGACTCTGACGTAAAAGTTATAATAGTCGAAAACTCAAATAATAAAAAATTTAAGCAAGAATTACAGTTAAAATATTCTAATGTGGATTGCGAATTAGCTTATGATAATCTTGGTTATGGAAGAGGTAACAATTTAGGACTTAAAAAAGTGAAAACAAAGTTTGCTTTAATTTTAAATCCTGATGCAAAACTAAACCACGATACTCTTAAAAATTTTTTTAAAACAGCCTCTATTCTAGATGATTTTGCAATTATAGGTCCAGGAATTCAGGAACAAAGTGATAAATCTAAGAATAAATTTTTTGATAAAAGTAATATTATTGAAACAGAAAACGTGAAAGGTTTTGCTATGTTTCTGAATCTCGAACAATTTAGTAATATTGGTTTCTTTGATGAAAACTTTTTTATATATTTTGAGGAAATAGATCTATGCAGAAGAGTCAAAAATAATAATAAAAAAATTTTTTTAGACTCCAGCATCATAATAAATCATATCGGTGGCTCATCTCACAATAGTCAAATAAATTATGAAATGGAGCTATCAAGAAATTGGCATTGGATGTGGTCTACTTTTTATTATCATAAAAAATATAGAGGATTTTTATTTGCTTTATTTAAGGTAATTTTAAAATTAATTTCATCATCTCTTAAGATTATTTACTACTCTATTATTAAAAATAAGCATAAGAAAAATATTTATTTTTATCGATTTTCTGGTTTGATAAATTCAATAACAGGAAAAAAATCTTGGTACAGGCCCAAAATATTTAAAAATTGATATAATTGAAATTTTATATATAAAGCTTTTATGTCATCAAGCAGTAAAACAATTTTTGTTACAGGCGTTGCTGGGTTTTTAGGCTCTCATCTTTCAGAAAAGCTCGTTAATTTAGGTCATAAAGTAATAGGCATTGATAATATGTTAGGAGGGTATGAAGATAATGTACCTAAGAATATTGAATTTCATAATGCTGATTGTTGTGATTACGAAAAAATAAAGACTTTGATTAAGAAAGTAAACGTAGTTTATCATTGTGCTGCAACAGCTCATGAGGGATTATCTGTTTTTTCCCCTTATGAAATTACAAAAAATAATTATCTGGCATCAGTTTCAGTATTTTCAGCAGCTGTTAATGAGAAAGTTGAAAGGATTGTTTTTTGTTCTTCAATGGCAAGATATGGAGGACAAGCAACTCCTTTTACAGAAGATATGAAACCTGCACCAGTAGATCCATATGCAATTTCAAAAGTTGCCGCAGAGGAAGTTTTAAAGAATTTATGTGAACTAAATAATATTGAATATGTAATTGCTGTTCCTCATAATATAATTGGACCAAGACAGAAATATGATGATCCTTTTAGAAACGTTGTTTCAATTATGATAAATAGAATGTTACAAGGAAAAGCTCCAATTATTTATGGAGACGGAAAACAAACAAGATGTTTTTCTTATATAGATGATTGTTTGAGTTGTTTGATACCGATGTTGGATCAAAAAGAACTTAATAAGCAAATAATAAATATTGGTCCAGATGAAGAGTTCGTTACAATAAATAAGATTGCTGAAATTTGTTCAAATATTACTGGTGTAAACTTGCCACCTATTCATAAAAAAGATAGACCACAAGAAGTCAAACATGCCACTTGTTCTGCGGAAAAAGCTAGATCATTATTAAATTACAAAACTACAGTTTCATTAAAAGAAGGTATTACCAAAACTTTTAATTACATAAAAAAAAGAGGCACTAGGCCCTTTGACTATAATATAAATATTGAAATTGATAATGATTTAACTCCCTCGACTTGGAAAAATAAAGAGATTTAATGACCAGGAAATTCAATTAAACTATTAGTCTTATAACCTTTTTTAATTAAGAGATTATTTCCAGGCAGATCAAAAAGATTTATTACGAAAATAAAACCAGCTACTTTTCCACCAGAAATTTCTATAAGTTTAGCTGCAGCTTCCGCGGTTCCACCAGTAGCAATCAAATCATCTATGACTAGTATTTTTTCCTTTTTTTCTATAGAGTCTTTATGCACCTCAATAGTTGCTTTTCCATATTCTAGCTCAAAATCAATTGAATGAACTTCTGCTGGCAATTTATTTTTTTTTCTTAGTAGAATAAAAGGTTTATTTAAATGATACGAAACAGTTGATGCGAAAACAAAACCTCTAGACTCAATTGCAGCTACTTTATCAAAGTCAATTTGTTTTGCTAATTCAATTATCCTGTCATTGGTATATTTAAAAGCTTCCGCATTTTTAATTAAAGTAGTTATATCTCTAAATAATATTCCTTTTTTTGGATAGTCTGGAATTGATCTAATATGTTTTTTTAAGTCCATAATTAACTTCAAGTTTTAGCAAAAAAGCATTAATAATTAAATCATGAAAAAAAGAAAACTAGGGATAATTGGCGGCAGTGGACTTTATAAAATGGAAGGGTTTGTCTCGGCTAAGTGGAAAAAAATTAAAACTGCATGGGGAAATCCATCTGATGAGGTTTTAATAGCTAAATTAAACAAAGAAGAAATATATTTTATTCCAAGACATTCTAGGGGACATAAAATAAACCCTTCAAATATAAATTTTAGAGCTAATATTGACGCTATGAAACAATTGGGTGTAACAGATATAATCTCTGTTTCAGCTGTAGGATCATTGAAAAAGGATTTGGAACCTGGAAAATTTATTATTGTTGATCAATTTATTGATAGAACTTTTGCGAGAGTAAAAACTTTCTTTGATGAAGAAATTGTAGCGCATGTTTCTATGGCAAAGCCAGTAAGCCCAGGTCTTTCTGATTGTTGTGAAGCAGCTTTAAAAAAATTAAATATTAAAAATCAAAGAGGAGGAACTTATATTGTTATGGAAGGACCACAGTTTTCTACTTTTGCAGAGTCAAATCTATATAGGTCTTGGGATGCGGATGTAATAGGTATGACAAATATGCCTGAAGCAAAATTAGCTCGGGAAGCAGAAATAAGATATTGCACCGTTGCAATGGTTACCGATTACGATTGTTGGCATCCAGATCATGATGAAGTTGATGTGAGCATGGTTATAGAAACATTAATGAAAAATGCTGCTAATGCTCAAAATATGATTAAAGAAGTTATAAAAACATTTAAGGATTTTTCAGTAGAAAAAGATCCAGCAAATAATTGTTTAGATACAGCAATTATTACAGACCCAAAACTAAGATCAAAAAAAATGATCAAGAAACTAAAAAATATTGCTGGTAGAGTTTTAAATGAAAAAAATTAATGAAAATTAATGGTCAAAGCTACAGAACGATATGGTTTGAAAATAACGTAGTTAAAATTATTGATCAAACAAAACTTCCTCATCAATTTATTATTAAAGATTTAAAAACAGTTAAAGACTCTATAAATGCTATTAAAACTATGGAGGTAAGAGGCGCTCCATTAATAGGTGCCACTGCAGCATACGGTTTAGTTTTATCTATTAACGAAAAGAATGATTTATCTTTTTTAAAACAATCTAGTGAAGAACTTATAAACTCAAGGCCGACAGCTATAAATTTAAAGTGGGCTGTAGATAGAATGATGAAAAAATTGTCTGGTGTTAATAATAAAGATATATTTAATATTGCATTAAAAGAAGCACAAGCTATTGCCGAAGAAGATGTAGAGTTTTGCAAAAACATAGGCTTAAACGGTCTTAAAATAATTGAAGAAATAGCTAATAAAAAAAAAGATACAGTAAATATTTTGACTCATTGCAATGCAGGCTGGTTAGCAACAATAGACTGGGGCACAGCAACATCACCAATTTATCACGCACATCAAAAAGGAGTTAAAGTTCATGTTTGGGTTGATGAAACAAGACCAAGAAACCAAGGTGCTAATTTAACTTCTTATGAATTAAATGAAGAAGGTATACCTAATACAATAATTGCAGATAACACTGGGGGAATTTTAATGCAAAGAGGTGAAGTTGATATGTGCATTGTTGGTACTGATAGAACTTTATCTAATGGCGATGTTTGCAATAAAATTGGAACATATCTAAAAGCACTAGCTGCAAAAGATAATAATGTTCCATTTTATGTAGCATTACCAAGCTCAACAATTGATTGGAATATTAAAGATCACAAAGACATTCCAATTGAAGAGAGAAATTCAGAAGAACTTTCATATGTTGAAGGACTAGATAAAAATAATAAATTACAAAAAATTTTAATTTATCCACACAAAAGCAAAGTAATGAACCTAGCTTTTGATGTTACACCTGCTAAGTATGTAACAGCATTGATAACAGAAAAAGGTGTTTGTGAAGCATCAGAACAAGGATTGGAAGGTTTATTTAAATGAAAAAAATATTACTAATTTTAAGTTTTCTAATTATTGCGAATATTGCTGAAGCAAGAGATTGTACAAGCGGAGATATTAAAGGTGATGCATTTATTTATAGTGATGGAAAAAAAGTAAAAGTAATTCAAGGCACAGATATTCCTAATCCTGCTAATAAAATTATAATGATTTTTAATAAAGGAGGATGGAAAGTAGAAAGTAAGTGGGGTGAATGTAAAGACCATATACCAAAACAATTAGGACAATTATCTGGAAAAAGAATTAAAGGAAAAGAATTAGTTTTTATGTTGAATGGAAATCTACATAAGGCCGGAGGAGCTGATGGAGGAGCCTGCGGGTGGAAGTTTAAAGGAGCATGGCATCAAGATTGGTATGATTGCGTAATAGCTGATTGGGGAATTCCAAAAAGAGTTGATGTT
>JADHRE010000026.1 GCA_016777595.1 Candidatus Pelagibacter sp. | reverse complement strand
AGAAGATGTGTAACTATAAATTTAGACATGAAATTCATTTCAGCAGGACAGTTAGGTGACAAACTTAAAGGAGATGTAAAAATTTTAAAAAAAACAAAGACTCTTGTTTTTATAAATTGTGAAATTTCTAATGATAAAGGAATTGTCGTTTCTGCCTCTGGGACTTGGAAAATTCTTTAAGTTTTTCTTCTATAATTTAAATAACCAACTATAAATAAAAATATAAGAGCAAAAGGGTAGATAATAGCTTTATTCGGTCTTTCTGGATTTTCAATTTTAAAATTACTAATGATATCACCCATTTGAATACCAGATTTTTTTGCCTCCCCTTTCCAATTTAATTTATCTACAGTGAGTTGGTCATTTTGATCTACTAATGTTACTCCATATTCTTCTAAATTATAGTAATTTTTAATTTTATCTTTATCGATAACAAATAATTTATATCTTTCTCCATATTCAGTAACTCGTGTCACTTTTATATGAACCTCTTTTGAGGGATCGAAAGATAAATTTTGAATATTTTTTGCTGAAAGTTTTTGTTCATTAAATTTTGGATAAAATTTACCTAAAACATAATCTGGAGCTAAAAAAGATAACGATATAATTAAGAAAGCTATAGTCTCATACCACCTTAATTTATTTATGAACCATTGTTGTGTTGCTGCTGTGAAAACTAAAATGCCTATTAATGAGGTGACTATTACTAACAGGGCTTGCCAAATACTATCTACCCCGATCAATAAAAGTTCATGGTTAAATAAAAATACAATTGGTAGAATTCCTGTTCTTAAACTATACCAAATGGCTTGAAGTCCTGTTCTTAAAGGATCTCCACCAGAAATTGCAGCTGCCGCATAAGATGCTAAACCAACAGGAGGCGTTACATCGGCCATCAATCCAAAATAAAATACAAATAAATGAACAGCAATTAACGGAAAAATAAAACCTGAAGCATTTCCAACATCAACTAAAACTGTAGCCATTAGTGATGCCACAACAACATAGTTTGCGGTCGTAGGTAGGCCCATGCCCAGAAGCAAACAAAGTACAATAGTAAGTAAAATTAATATAATTACATTATCTCTAGCTATCGTCTCTATGACTATAATTAAATTAGTACTTAATCCTGTAGATCCAACTGCTCCTACTATTATACCTGCGGTAGCGATCGCTATTCCAACTCCCACCATATTAATTGCACCTTTTTGAAGACCCACAATTGTTTGATTCCACCACTCTATAAGGCCAGTTTTATAATCTGAGTTTTTAATAATACGGTTTATCAAATTCACTAAGATCAAGCACATTGTTGCATAAAAAATTGAAAAACCAGCGGTGTATCTCATGTAAACAAGTAAAAAAATTAAAACAAAAATTGGTATTAAAAAATGTAATCCAGATAAAAAAGTTCTCTTAAGATGAGGAACGTCTGCATCATCCATTCCTTTAAGTCCTAATTTAAGAGCCTCTAAATGGGATATATAAAATAATGCAATGTATGAAATGATAGCTGGTAAAAAAGCATGTTTGACAACTTCAAAATAAGTAACACCGATAAAACTTGCCATTACAAAAGCTGCGGCTCCCATGACTGGTGGCATAATTTGACCATTTACAGATGATGAAACTTCAATTGCTCCTGCTTTCTCTTTAGAGAAACCAGTTTTTTTCATTATAGGAATTGTAAAAGTTCCTGTTGTTACCGTATTTGCTATCGAGGAGCCTGAAATCATACCTGTCATTCCAGATCCTAAAATAGCAGCTTTGGCAGGTCCTCCTCGCATTTTACCCACCATTGCAAAAGCTAAATCTAAAAAATATTTTCCTCCACCTGCAGTTTCCAATAATGCTCCAAAGAGAACGAATAAAAAAATAAAATCAACAGAAACACCTATAGGTATTCCAAAAATAGCTTCTTGGTCAAACCATTGAAATCCGACTAATCTTTTCATAGATAAGCCACCATGAGAAATAATATCTGGGGCATATTTTCCAAAGTATGAGAATAATAAAAAGCAGATCGCAATTATTACTAAAGGTAGTCCGATTGCTCTTCTTGTAGCCTCTAAAAGAATTAAAATACCAATTGCACCAATGATAAGTTCTACAGGGATTTTATATCCAAATATCTCTTTAACTAAGAGAATGCCGCTTCTATTAACAAGATCATCATAGAAAAAGTAAATGTAAAGACAGCAAAATGCAGCAACTATACTTATAAGAATATCCAAAGCTGATATTTTTTTTTCCCTCGCCATAGGAAAAATTAAAAATGTTAGTGTTAGTGCAAAACCTAGATGTATTGCTCTTGCGGGTAAGCCTTTAAACATCCCAATGTTAAACCAAAAAGGAAAAGGAGAGGCGTACCAAAGCTGAAAGAATGTCCAGAGAATAGCTATCCCAAAAACTATTTTTAAATGTATGCCTGATAAATTACGAGTAGGGGAAATATCTTCTTGGATTTTGTCTTTAATCTTACCTTGAATAGTTTGATTCATTTCACTTAAGATACATTATTCTAAAAAAAAGGCCCAAGAAATATTGGGCCTTTTTTAATTAAACTAAAAAGTTGAATTACATTAATCCAGCTTCTTTGTAGTACTTAATTGCACCTGGGTGTAATGGAGCCGATAAACCATCAGCTATCATATTTTTCTTTTCCAGAGGCCCAAAAGCAGGGTGTTGAGCTCTGAAATCATCAAAGTTCTCCATTACCGCTTTTGTTACCAAGTATACAAGTTCATCAGAAACATCTGCACTAGTAACAACAGTAGCTTTTACACCAAAAGTTGTCGCGTCTTTTTTCTGATTAGAGTAAGTTCCTTTTGGAATTACAGCTTTCGCATAGTAGTCAGCTCCATCGATTAAACCTTGTACTGGCGCTCCAGTTAAGTTGATTGGGCTAGCTTTTGCTTTGCATGTAGCAGCTTGTTCCATGGCTCCATTAGGAAATCCAACTGAATATCCAAATGCATCTATTTTACCATCACAAAGAGCTTTTACTTGTTCAGACGAAGTAAGCTCAGTAGTAGCTTTAAACATGCTCATGTCTGCTCCCATAGCTTTCATTAATTCTTCCATAGTTCCTCTTTGACCAGAACCAGGGTTACCAATGTTTACTGTTTTTCCTTTTAGGCCTTTGAAATTTTTAATTCCAGATTTTTTACTTGCCCAAATTTGGAAAGGTTCATTATGAACAGAAAATACAGCTCTTAAATTACTAAACTGGTTTCCTTCCCATTTGCTTGAACCATTGTAAGCATGATACTGCCAGTCTGACTGAGCAACACCGAATTGAAACTCACCATCTTTGATTTGTCCAATATTATAGTTAGAACCACCTGTTGAAGGTGCAGTACATCTGTAAGCTTTAGCTGTACCTTTTTTTCTACCGTGATCAGCACTTATTGCTGATTTGTGTAACATTTTGCAGATAGCGTTACCTGTTTGGAAATATACTCCAGTAGGTCCACCTGTTCCTATTGTAAAGAACTCTGCTGATTTTGCGATTGAAGTGAATGGGCTTGAAAAAGCTATCATTACTAAAAAAGCTGAAATCATTGATATCATTTTTTTCATGTGTACATCCTTTTGTTAGTTAGCTAATTTAACTACGTAATTGAATTAAGGTCAAAGAGATTCTTATATATTTTTAACCCAATTTGATAATTTAGAAACACCTTCGACTACATTTGGGGCATACTTTTTTATCATTTCATCATTTATCATTTTGCAGTTTGTAACGTTTCTAAAAAATTCTGTTCCATCAAAATCTGTATAACTTAATCTAGATATCATTCTTTTTGGTTTAAAACCGAAATCAGATCCTGGCAACATTGCAACTCCAGTTTCGTTTAATATTGTCTCGCATAACTCTGAAGAATTTTTGAATTTATTATTTTTAAATTCTGGCATTAAATAAAATGCTCCTTGAGGAGGATTTATCAAAACCTTGTTTGACTTAAGATTATTATAAACATATGTACCTATGGCATTTAAAATTCCTTTTACTTTTTTCCTATATTCATCATAGTTTCCACTATATGCTTCTACAGCTGCAAATTGTGTAGGAGTATTTACTGTAGAATATGACTCACTAGCTAAAGACTTTAAACTTTTCAAAAAATCTTTTAGTTGTTTTGGTACAGCTAAAAAACCTAATCTCCATCCTCCTGCCCCACACCATTTACTTAGACCTCCTGTTATAAAAGTAAGTTCAGGGTAATGTTGTGATATAGAGTCATAATTTTTTCCGAATGTTAAATCAGTATAAATTTCGTCCGAAAGCACTATCAATTTATATTTTTTTGCAACTTTAGCTAGTTCTGCTAAATTATTACAAACTGCTCCTGATGGATTGTTAGGTGAATTAAGAATAAATATTAAATTTTTCTTTTTTCCAATTTTTTTAACTTTCTTTTCAAGTTCTATCGCTGTAGGAAACCAGTTGTTTTCTCTTGAAGTTTCTAACCAGTGAACTTTGTTTGAACCAATTTGTGCTTGAGGTTCATAAGAAACCCAACCTGGAGCTGGTATTAATATTTCTCCTCTAAAAGCTATGTGCATTAACAACATAGCTTCTTTGGATCCTGGTGTAATTAATATATTTTCTTTAGGATAAATATTCCCAGTCTTTTTTTTTAAATAATTTGAAATAGCCTCTCTTAAATTTGGTAACCCCAGAATAGGTAAATATTCTTTTCTATGTGCATAATGTTTTAATGACTCCACAATTTTCTCTGGCACTGGGAACGGAGATTGGCCAAAACCAAAATTATAAACTTTTTTGCCTTGCTTAATTAATTCTTTACACTTTTCATTTATTACAAGCGTTGACGACTCTTTTAATTTAAGAATACTTTTTTTTATTTTAGAGGACATCTTATTAAGAGTTTATCTATACGGGGACTGCTTGTTCAAAGTCAATTAAAATAGGAACATTTGACAAATCGATTCGGTCATGTTTTAATCTTATTTTGTTCTCAACTTGGATCTACATATAGTATAAAATAAATTATCTCACACAACTATGAACGATGGCTATCAAAAAATAATTGCTCTACTTGGTCCAACGAATACCGGGAAAACACATGTTGCAATAGAAAAAATGCTCGAGTTTGAAACAGGTATTTTCGGTTTACCGCTAAGACTCTTAGCTCGTGAAGTTTATGACAAATGTATAGATAAAGTTGGTGCTAGCAAAGTAGCGTTAATTACGGGAGAAGAAAAAATAATTCCAAGTACTGCTAATTATTTTATTTGTACGGTTGAGTCGATGCCTAAAAATAAACAAGTAGATTTCATTGCAATTGATGAAATACAAATGTGCGCTGATAGAGAAAGAGGTCATATTTTTACTGAACGAATGTTGGAGTCTCGTGGAACAAAATTAACTATGTTTCTTGGTTCCCAAGTAATGGAAAATATAATTAAAGAATTAGTTAAAAATGTAGAGTTTGAAAAAAAAGAAAGATACTCAAAATTAAGTTATTCAGGTATAAAAAAAATATCTAGATTGGAAAGAAAAGTTGCCATAATAGCCTTTTCAATTGAAGAAGTTTATGCAATCGCTGAGTTGGTAAGACGGCAAAAAGGTGGGGCCGCTGTAATTATGGGCTCTTTAAGTCCTAAAACTCGAAATTCTCAAGTTGGTTTGTATCAATCAGGTGACGTGGACTATTTAATAGCTACTGATGCTATTGGTATGGGTTTGAATATGGATATAAACGAAATTTATTTCTCTAATTTAAAAAAATTTGATGGAAAAAAAACTAGAAGACTAAATTTAGTTGAATTGTCTCAAATAGCAGGTCGAGCTGGTAGGTTTAAAAATGATGGAGGATTTGGGACCACAGGTGACTGTGAAACCTTAAAGTCGGATGAAATAGAAAAGATTGAAAAACATCAATTACCAGATACTAAATCAATTTATTGGAGAAATTCACAATTAGATTTTAAAAATCCTGACAAACTTATCACCTCACTAGAACTTAAACCTAAACAAAAAAATCTTTTAAGAACTAATGACTCACTTGATGAAAGTGTATTAAGATATTTTTTAAAAAAAGGTGCGAATAATATTATTTATCATAAAAATTTAGAACTTTTGTGGGAATGTTGTCAGATACCAGATTTTGAGAAAAAAGCTTATGGCCAGCACATAAATGTAATCGATAAAGTATTTCAATTTTTAACAACTCGTAAAAGAAAGATACCTAGCACCTTTATGAAAGAACAACTAAAAGGTCTTGAGAAAAATCATGGAAATGTAGATCTTTTGTCCCATAGATTGTCCAATGTAAGAACTTGGTCTTATGTAACTAATAAAAAAAATTGGGTAGAAAATTCCGACTATTGGGTTCATCTTACTAAAGACATTGAAGACAAATTATCTGATAAATTACATGACGAGTTAACAAAAAGTTTCATCGACAAAAAAATAAGTATTCTCTCTAGAGGTTTAAAACAGGATTTAGTTTTAAATACAGAAATTAATGATGAAAATAAAATTCATATAGATGGACAATTGATTGGGGAACTAAAAGGTCTAAAATTTTTAATAGAAGTTACCTCTAAAACACTAGACACTGATATTAAATCAATAAGAAAAGCTGCCAGAAAAGGTGTTGAAAAGGAACTTGTTAAAAGAGTAGATGAAATTTTAAATACTTCAGAAATTGAGATAGATAATGATAGTAAGATTATTTGGAAAAATAATCCTATAGCTAGGCTGAAAAAAGGTAACAGCTATTTAAATCCAGATATAGATATTATTGCTGATGAGTCCTTAAATGAGGAGGTAAAATCCAAATTGAATATTTTTTTAAATAAATGGCTATCTAATCACATTAATGATGTTTTAGGAGATTTAATCAAATTAACAAACCGTGAAATTAGCAATCAATATTTGAGAGGGTTAGTGTTTCAGTTGTTTGAAAATAATGGAGTTATTAAAAGAAGTGAAGTGGATAAAATTGTAAAATTAATTCCATTAGAGGAAAGAAAGAAATTATGGGGCATGGGTATAAAAATAGGTAGGTATCATATCTATCTTCCTAAAATGCTTAAGCCAAAAGCAGTGGAATTTAGAATTGGTTTATGGAAGATATTTCACAACCTTTCAGATAAAAACAGAATTCCTAAATCCGGATTAAATTTTTTAACTGGCGCTAATTTAGAAAAAAACTTTCTTTTATTATGTGGATTTGAAAAATTTAGAGAATTATTTGTAAGAATTGATATTCTTGAAAAATTATTTTTAAAAATAATTGATAATACAAAAGACAAAAAGTTTAAGATTAACGCCGAAATGATGAATTTGTTAGGTTGTTCTAAAGATAACTTTTATAAGTTAATGACTTATATGAATTATAAAAAGGATAAAGCAGTAGATACTTATATTTTTAAAGGTGAAAAAAAGAAAAAAGAGAAGATAATACGGTTTGACAAAAAGGAAAATCCATTTAATAAGCTTCTTTCTTTAAATATTAAATAAATGAATAAATTAGATAAAGAAAGTGTCGTTGGTATTTCTGCATTACTTGTACATGCTGCTAAAATAGATGAAATTTATTCAGATCACGAAAAAGATTTAATAAAAAATTTTATAAAATCATATTTAAAAAGTGTAAATTTAGATGAGGTTTTGAAAAAAGCTGAGGAAATAGAAAATAACTCAAATCAATTATTAAATTATACGAACATTATAAAAGAAAACTCTATTGAGATTAAAAAAGATATTATTGAGCATCTTTGGAAAATTCTTATTTCTGACAACACT
>JADHRE010000025.1 GCA_016777595.1 Candidatus Pelagibacter sp. | reverse complement strand
CCAAAGTTTTGATCTATTTGGCTAATTGCAGCGTCTAAAGACTTATTTTTCTCTTTTAATTCTTTTTCTTTTTTGTCGTCTGTTTTTACGATTTTTAAGTTATTTTTTGTCATTTATTATCCTTTTTTTAGTGTTCGAATCGTTAATATAAATGTACACATTTTGTTCTTTTTATCAAGAATTTAAAATAGGGGCAGAAAACGCCTAGTTTAATGATTTTTTAGATAAAGAGCCCAATTGTTTAACAAGCTCGAATTGAGATACGACGAAATCTCTTTCCGATCTTGCAAAAGCGATTCTAGCATCTAAAAGTAAGCTTCTGGATTGGATTAATTCTAGTGTAGTTCTAGTACTTCCAGAGTCATACTCTAAACTTATGCCTTCGTTGGCAATTTCAGCGGCTTTTAACTGAGCTTTAGTTGCCTCTAAAACGCTTTTCGAGGATTGAAATTTTGACCAAGAATTAGAGATTTCAGTGTTTATCTTATTTTTTGTATCTTCAAGGATTAATTTATATCTTTGCTTATTATAAGAAGATTTCTTAATAGAGGAAATATTTTCACCTCCCTTGATAATTGGCCAAGTGATAGTTGCTTTAACTGTTTCTTGATCCATATCGTCAATAGTAGAACTAAAATCTTTATTTTCTGATTTAGAAATATTTATTGAAGCAGAGGGAGAAAGTCTTGCTTTTTCAATATTGAATTCTTTAATTGATATCTCATAATCTAAATTGGCTATCAAAAGATCAACATTACTAGAATTAGCGATTTGAAGAGAGTCTTTTAGCGAATTTGGTAAAATTAAAGAAACCTTTTCATTTAAATTATTTGCGTCGGGTATTTTTTCTCTAGTTACTCTTTCAAAATTTGTTTTGGTAGAGAGTAGTTCGGTTTGAGCTTTTATTAAATTGGCTTTTGCTCCAGCAAGAGAAGATTCTGATTGAGCTAAGTCAGTTAAAGTGATTTCTCCTTTTTGAAGTCTGGCATTATCTGAGTCTACCTGTCTTTGAAATAAATTAACGTTAGATATATTAAATTTTTCATTTTTTGATTTAAAAATTAAATCAAAATATGCCGAGGTTGTATCTAAAATAGTTTGTTGTTCTACTTTCTTTAGAAATAAGTTAGCTTTTTGGGTTTCAAGTTCAGATTTTTTAAATGTATTCAATCCTTTAAAACCAGAAAAAATTTTTTGCTCAATAGAAATTTTTTTACTTTCCGAGTCTGAATTTGAGTCGGTTAAACTTGTACCACTTTGATTTGTTCTATTGGTAGAAGAAGTACTTGTTTGGTCACCAGAAAGTGTAATACTAGGTAAAAATTCACTTCTCGAAATATTTTTACTTTGTTTTGCTGACTCAAAGTTTTTTCTCTCAGCATTTAATTGTAAATTATTTTCTAAAGCCTTCTCAATAAAAAATTTTAAATTATCTTGTCCTTGAAGGTTAGTTGCAAAAAATAATAAAAATATAATTATAAAAATATTTTTCATTTAATTAAATTTAATTGATTTTAATCTATGATTTTCATCAATACTTATAACGGTGTCAGCTTTTTTAGGTAAAATTTTTAACATACTTTTTGTTAGTCTTTCATAATACATGATAAAATTTTTTACCTGTTCGTTTGACATAGTTTTATTTCCTTTAAATTTAGCTCTTAACTTTTTTTCCTGTAATAATCTCCATTTGTAAACATATTTAAAACTTGGAACTTTTAAAAATATAAGTTTATTAATCAAATTAAATATTTTTTGATAGTTGTTCTGTAATTCCTTGTTTACTGTTTGTCTCCATATTCTTTTTTTATCTTTTTGCTTTTCTAATTTATTTATTGGAATAACTAAATCTTTTTTTTTTTGTGAAGCAACTCCTATACACCAGCCTTCAAAAATTACTATATTTGGTTTTTTGTTAACTGCAAGCCATTTACTTTTAGGGCACCTTTCATCTTTAGATTTGTCAAATTTTGGTATTATCATTTTCTTAAATCTGTTTTTTTTTAAATTTTTTATACAATTAAACAACATTTTTGTATCGTGAGTGCCTGGAACTCCTCTTGTTAAAAATAATGGGCTAATTTTTTTTGCTAAAATTTTTCTTTCTTTGCGAGTTTTGTAAAAATCATCGATTGAAAATATTACTGTTTCTAAATTAAAACTTTCTTTTAAAATTATTTTTAGAATATTTGAGATAGTGGATTTTCCAGTTCCTTGTCCTCCAGTTAGACCTATTATTTTTGTTTTTTTACTTTTTATATACTCACTATTAATTTTTTCACAGATAGGCAGATAAAAGTTTCTTAATTGTCCTAGTTTATCTCTAAATGGTTCAGAGGTTACCTCTTGGGATCTTAAAAATTTTAAGTATTTTTTCTTAATTTGCTGAAAATTCGAACTATCCGGTCGCATATCTTACTTTTTGTCTAAAGGATGATTGTGGCCGTCGTTAATTAAGATATCTTTTAATTCAAAAGTATTAATTTCGTCTAAACAACCTAAATTAAAACCTGTCATAGAGGGATTAGATCTGAGATTATGGTGAGTATAAATTCCGCATACTGAGCAAAAATAATGTTTAGCAACTTTTGTATGAAACTGATAAAGCTTTAGTTTATCTTCACCTTTAGTTATTTTAAAGTTCTCATTTTTAACCATAGACATTACTGCCCCTTTTCTTTTGCATAATGAACAATTGCATCTTAAAATTTTTTCAAAATCTTCTGAGACATTAATATTTGCTTCTATCGCTCCACAATGACATTTTAATTTTTTCATTTAGTTTTTTTGTTAGTTTTTTTATGAACATTACGCATGTTTAATCTTATCCACAAGACCTCATAATTTCATATAAATGTTCACCTTTTGATTCCATTTTGATTCTATTTGAGACTCTAATTACAACTAATTAGTGTGTAATAATTTCAATGTCTCTAAGGTTTTCATGACTAATAATTAAATCATTTTCATTCTCACGAAGCGAGGTCATAAAAATTAATAAGTTAAATATAATTATCAAAATCTGTAATAAAATTGAGAAATTTCCCAAATACATATTTAAGTATGAGAGAACAATAATCATAAATGTAGATCTTAAAAAAACTTGATATTTAAAAACTGCTATTATTGAAAAGGAGTGTATCAAAAGTTTAAATAAAGACATCTTTGAAGGGCCATAATACCTTAGTCCTCTAAAAGAATTAATCTCATTTATTTTTTTTATATTTTTTTTAACTGTTCCCGAAAAGCTGCTCCATAAACTTGCTTCCGAATATATTTTTTCTATGTCTTTTTTTATTAAAATACTGTAGTTGCCAAAATCAATTTTTTTTCCAGTGAAGATAATAGTTATTAATTTATGAACTTGATAAAGAAATTGAAAAAAAGGGCCTTCAGATCTTTTAACTCTTTTAGCAACAACTGAAATATTTTCCTTTTCATTAGCAGTATTTATTAAACTTTTTATTTCAACAGGTCTATCTTCACCGTCTCCATCCATTAATATGAGATGGTCAAATTGCTTATTTTGAAAAATATATCTAATACCAAAAGCATTACATCTAGCATGTCCTTTATTCTTTTTCATATTTAAGATTTCAAAAGACTTTATGTGATTTGGTTTAATTAATTTTGGACGATCGACTGTAGAAGCATCGTTTACAATTAAACATTCAAAATTTATATCTTTAAAATCTTTAATGTTTTCATTTATTTCCTCTATTAATTTTTTAAGAGAATCCCAGTCATTAAAAACTGGTATTAAAATAATTACTTTTTTCATCTTTTCCTGCCTATCATGCAATATCCAACTGGTTTTATTTCACCAAAAACACCTGGGCATAATTTTTTTAGCACTTTTGGGTTGCCAACATATATTACTCCTTGATCATCTGTAATTGATGACGTTTTGCCTTTAAGACTAATAGACCAAGATGGTCTAGAATTTAAATGGTAGGATAAATTTCCTGCAGACCATTCATCACCAATAACTATCTTAATATCATTGATAAAATTATCATCCCATTTATTTTGGACCAATCTTGAAATTTCCTTACCTGGATAATCAGTTCTTTTTGTTTTATCGATGATAGAAACCCCCAGATAAACAGAAGGGGAAATAATGAAGAAAAATAAAAATAGATAATAAAATCTTTTTAATTTTTTTAAATCAATATTCTTTTTAAAAACTTCCAAAAATAAAACTCCTGCGAATAAGTAAAAAGGTGTCATCCACATAGTTTTTAATTTTGCTCCCGTGATTATTGAGGTAGCTAGAATTAAGAAGAATGGAATTAAATTAATAGAAATAAGAAATAAAGTTTTTTTATTTTTAATATTAAATTTAAATTTAAATTTTTTAATTATTGTCAAAAACATTATAAAAAAAGGAATTAGAATTATTATTTGTTTTATTAAAAATATAAAAGGATTGGTAAAATTATTAAGAATATTAAATTCTGTTAAACCAGTTCTATTTAAACCATAAAATATTGTTATAAAATTATTTTGAAATAACCAAAAAAAATGTGGAATTAGTAGAATTAATGAGATGGCTATGGATAATAAATAATTGGGAATAATTTTTTTAAATTTTTTAAAATTAAAAATAAAATAAATAAAAAAAGCTGCTAAAAGATAAATAAATAGATATTTAGATAAAAAACCTAAAGCTGAAAAAATTCCAAAAAAAATCCAGTCAATTTTTTTGTTTAAATTTATACCCTTATAAAAAAAATAAACGCATAAAGCCCAAAAAGGTAATTGGCTTATATTTACGTTAAATTCCGGTGTTGTAAAATTGAAAAAATAAATTCCCGATAAAATTAAAACAGACAATAATGAATATATTTTATCTTCAAATATTTCATTGGAAAACTTCCATACAAAAAGAAAGGAAGTAACAACAAAAATTTGACTTAAGAGATAATATGACCAATCGTTACTTCCAAAAATTGAATAAAATAATTCAGTTGCAAAAGCACTAAAAGGTGGATGTTTGTTAAAACCCCAATCTAAATTACTACCCCATGCTAATGCTTCGATTGTATCTAAGGGCAGATTTGTATTTGAAAATGAAGGTATTAATGTCCACAACAATAAGTGTGAAAAAAGAAATAAATATAATGCTTTGTTAATATTTTTTTTAAGTATCATTTTAATTCAAAATTATTACAATTTATAAGCTATTGACACGACTAAAATCAAACATATACTCCCCAAATTCAAAAAATGCTAAAAAAAACCACTACAAAAAAAAAGTATATTCCAAGCATGAAGGAAAAATATATGTGTGCAAAACACAAAAAATTTTTCACAGAAGCGCTTTTAAATTGGAAAAAGGATATCATTAAAGCAAATAATCTTGGAAATCTTTTAAATTCATCTGATGATAATGTTTCTTCTGCAGATATTGTTGATCAAGCCTCCTCTTACACCGACAAGTCTGTTGAGATGAAAGCACTTAATAGAAGTAGAAAATTAATCTCAAAAATTAATTCAGCTTTACAGAGAATTAAAAATGGAACTTATGGGTATTGTGAAGAAACTGGTGAGCCTATAGGTTTAAAAAGACTTATGGCAAGACCTGTTGCCACCCTTTCTATTGAGGCACAAGAAAGACATGAGAGGGATGAAAAAATTTTTGTTGACGATTAAACTTTAGGAATTTGATCGCCTATATTTAAAAGATCATATCCTTTTTTTACAGCATCCCTTTTTGAAATTTCTTTATACCATCTTGTTAAGCTATTAAATTTCTTCAAACCAATATCATGCCACTCATGACGGGCAATCCATGGAAAAGTTGCTATATCTGCGATTGTATAATCATCACCCGCTAAAAATCTAGATTGAGATAATCTTTGATCAAGTTCACTGTAAATTCTTTTAGAAATTTTAAAATACCTTGTTTCACCAAATTCACTTTTGCCAGGATTGTAATGATGAAATTGATGGTGTTGTCCTAACATAGGGCCAACATATGCCATTTGACCCATAAGCCACTGGTTAATAGCTGTTCTTTGATCTTTATCATAAAATTTACCACTTTTTTCACCTAGATAAATTAATATTGCACCTGACTCAAATAAACTTATTTTTGAGTCATGATCAATGATAACTGGGATTTTACTAAAAGGGCTAAGTTTTTTAAATTCTGGTTTAAATTGTTCTTCTTTTAAAATATTTATCTTCGTTATTTTATATTTAAATTGAATCTCCTCGAGCATTATCGAAATCTTCTTACCATTTGGAGTATCCGCGGTAAGAAGTTCTATCATTTTTTTCCTAGTCTATCCTGTATAGTTTTTGATGATGTAGTAAATTCAAATCTATATTTTTCGTCAGGTCTTGCCCTTTTAAAACATTCAACAGATGCAAGGGCTACCTCATGAAATCCTGATAAAATTAGTTTAAGTTTTCCCGGGTAATTACAAATATCACCAACAGCAAAAATTCCTTTTTTACTTGTTTCAAAATTTTTAGAATTTACCTCTATAGTTTTTTTATTCATATTTAAACCCCATTCAGCTATTGGGCCTAATTTCATAATTAATCCAAAAAAACTTAAAACAAAATCTGTTTTAATATTTTCAATTTTACCGTCCTCATATTTAACATTAATTGATTTAATGATTTCATCTCCATCAATCGACTCTAGCTGACATGAGGTTTTAATTGATATTTTTCCATTTTTTTCTAATTTTTTTATTTCTGATAAAGTATGAGGCGCTCCTCTGAATTTATCTCTCCTATGTATTAAATTTATTTTAGAAAACTTAGAAAGTTCTAAAGCCCAGTCTAAAGCCGAGTCACCTCCTCCAAATATTGAAATATTCTTATTTTTAAATTTTTGTTTATCTCTTACAGAATAAAATATAGATTTTCCTTCAAATTTTTCTGCTTCTTTCACAGCAAGTTTTCTTGGCTCGAAAGATCCTACGCCTCCAGCAATTATAATATTTGGAGCATAAAATTCGTTGTTGTTATTTGTTTTAACAATCCAGTTTTTTTTATCTTGCTTTACTTCATCAACTCTCTCATTTAAAAAAAAATCTGCGTTGAAAGGTTTAATTTGTTCTAATAATTTTTTTGTTAATTCTTCACCTGTGCATTCTGGAACTGCTGGAATATCATATATTGGTTTATCAGGGTAAAGTTCAATGCATTGTCCTCCTGCTCTATCTAGATTATCAATAACCACAGCTTTTAGTCCTTTAATTCCAAGCTGGTGAACAGCAAACAAGCCAATGGGACCTGCTCCAATTATTATTGTATCGGTTTTAATCATTAAGATTGTTGAGCTGGTGTGGTAACTTTTAATCCATCTAATTCGTCAGTGACTATTAGTTGGCAACTTAACCTGCTATTTTTTTTTGGTTCGTAAGCCATATCAATCATATCAACCTCTGCTTCTTCTGCTTTTTGAATTTTATCTAACCATTTTTCTTCGACATAAACATGGCAAGTTGCACAAGCCATTGAACCACCGCAATCTGCGTCAATTCCAGGAATATCATTTTGAATAGCTCCCTCCATAACAGTAAGGCCATTTTCAACTTCAATAGTTTTGCTATTTCCTTTATCGTCTTGATATGTAATTTTGGGCATTAAGAAGAATATAAAGGTCTAAAAAAAAAGGGCAAGTACGTAAAAACATACCTGCCCTTAATTTAATTACTTAAATACTAGCTTCTTGAAACTCTAGTATTTTGCATTGCAGCAGCCCAAATAATAAGACCGAAAGCGATCTTGTTTAAGAAGTCTGCAGCGTTGTAGATAACGTTCAATGAGTTAACGTCTACACCACCAGTTAAATATCCGAAGATATAACCTAATGGGTATACAGCCCAACCGATTGTAACGATTATTCTCATCGCACTAAACGCAGTTTGTAATGACTTGTTACCAGCTTTCGCTGCAAGTGTTCCAGCTTCACCAGAAAATATTTCAAATAAAATATATATCCAGCCAGCCATTCCGATTACGAAACCAACAAATGGTTGCATGTAACCAGCTTCACCTAGGTAACCACCTATAAGCATTACTAAAGAACC
>JADHRE010000024.1 GCA_016777595.1 Candidatus Pelagibacter sp. | reverse complement strand
TAATTGATATGGATTTTTTTGAAGCTTTAGGCTTTAAACATTATCAAGGTTCTCAATTTCAAGACGATACTGAACTTCGTAAAAACTACATAGATAGAATATACGATACCTACATTGATGAAGAGGAGTTACAAGCTTGCGACCAAACTATATGCGATGTGGCAAATACTCTGGAACCAAGATCTTATACTTCAAGAGAATTTATTAAAGAGCTAGGTAAATATCTAAAATCAAAAGGAAAAAAGAAGGGTTCTTTAATTGAAACTGCTTTTGATAATAATGTTCCAATATTTTGTCCTGCGTTCACTGATAGTTCGGCTGGTTTCGGCTTAGTAATGCATCAGGAACAAAATCCTAAAAAGCATCTAACAATAGACTCTATTCGAGAATTTAGGGAACTAACTGAAATTAAATTACAATCTAAACAATCTGGTCTATTAATGATAGGAGGTGGTGTACCAAAAAACTTTATTCAAGATACGGTAGTTTGTGCCGAATTACTTGGTAAGAAGGTAGATATGCATAAATATGCAATACAAATTACTGTAGCTGACACTCGTGATGGAGCATGCAGCAGTTCAACATTGAAAGAAGCTAGTTCTTGGGGAAAAGTTGATATTACTAAAGAACAAATGGTATTTGCAGAAGCAACAAGTGTTATGCCTTTGATAGCAAGTGATGCCTATCATCGTGAAAATTGGAAAAAGAGAGAGAAAAGAAATTTCTCAAAAATATTTATTTCATAAATGGAATACCTTAGTCAAAAAAAAGGTTTTTTAGGCTATGACGCCAACCAGAATATTGATCCAAAAGTTATAGTTGTTCCTTTTGGACTTGAAAAAACAGTCAGCTATGGAGGTGGTACAAAAAATGGTCCGAGAGAAATTATAAAAGCCTCTCATCAAGTTGAGCTGTTCGATGAAGAACTAAATAAAGAACCCTATAGAGAAATAGGTATAAAAACTATTAAACCTTTTGCTATAAAAAAAAAAATTAATGATGCTCTTGATCAATTGTCAGCTATTAATAAAGAAATACTTTCAAGAAATAAATTTCCAATGGTATTTGGAGGGGAACATTCATTAACACCTGGATCTATTAAACCATTTGTAGAAAAATATGATCAGATAACACTTCTTCATTTTGATGCTCACGCAGATTTGAGAGAAAGCTATCAAGGGGAAAAATTTTCTCATGCATCTGCAATTAAAAGATGTTTAGATTTTAAAAACGTTAACGTAGTATCTTTTGGCATACGAAATTTATCTCAGTCTGAGATGGATTTTTATAATGATAATAGAGATAGAATTGAGATTTTTTGGGGAAAAGATAAAAAAAACTGGGATTTGTCTCAAGTAAATAATCTTTTTAAAGATAAAACAGTTTATATCACTTTTGACGTTGATGGTTTTGATGCAAGCATTATGCCAGCTACCGGGACACCTGAACCTGGTGGCTTACTTTGGGATGATGTTTTGACGATTATAAAAAAAGTCTGTAAAATCTCTAAAATTGTGGGTGCAGATATTAATGAATTAGCTCCAATAAAAAATTTTGACTCATACAATTTTCTAGTTGCAAAATTAGCATATAAAATTCTTGCCTACACTTTTCAGTTTAAGAAATAAAATTATTTGGATCCCAAGATAATATAATTAGAGCTCCTCCTAGTTTACTATTTCTTTTAAAAATTAATTGTCCACCTTGTCTTTCTAACAAAGTTTTTCCTAAAAAAGTTCCTAAACCCAATCCTGAATTATCACTTAACTCTTTTGATTTAGATTTAATATAAGGTTCACCCATTTTTTGAATTATATCCTCAGGGATTCCTGGTCCATCATCATTTATTTTTATCTCTATAATTTTTTGATCACTTCTTAAATTAATGTTTACTTGGCTCTTAGAAAACTTTACAGCGTTTCCAATAAAATTTCTTAATCCATAAATTATTTCTGGGGTTCTTTGTATTGCTATTTTGTTATTATCGTTTTCTACTATAAGATTTATATCTTTTGATGATGTTTCCTTAAAAGAATTAATAATTTCTTCTAGTAAATCTTCAAATTTTATAGAACTTAAAAAAACATCTTCTTTTATTTGTTTTTTTGATATTTTTTTCAATATCTCACTACATCTTTTGGTTTGGCTGATCAATAGATCGATATCTTTTGATGTTTCCTTATCACCGCCTATTTCCTTCTTTAATTCTTTTGCTACTACACTAATAGTTGCTAGAGGTGTTCCTAAAGAATGAGCTGCGGCTGCAGCTTGTCCGCCTAAAGACTCAAGCTCGTATTCTTTTGATATTACTTCTTGTAGTTTGCGCAGTGCTTCAGATCTTTTTTTTGTTTCTCCAGCAAATCGAATTCCAAAATAACTTAGAAATACAAGTCCAATTAAAATAGCTGTAAGTATTCCTTGTTTATAAAAATTTGGAACATCAAAAATATTTTGATCAAATCCTGGAAGTGGAAGATGATTAAAAGTAAGGATAAATAACAGAAAAGAAGTTATTACTCCAAGTATTATAGTAGTTCCCATACTTAAGAATGTAGACGAAACTATAGTTGGAATAATTAACAAAATTGAAAAAGGATTTAAAATACCACCTGTTAAATATAAGAGAGAACTTAATTGAAATAAATCATATAAAAGAAATAAAGATGCATATGTGTCTTTTAGCTGATTTACTTTTACTTTAAATTGTAACAACAAATTTGTGATTAGCCCTATAAGAATAATGATGTAACTCTCTTTCAGGGGAAATTGTAGTTCTAGATAAAAAAAGACAATATTTATTGCGATAAACTGGCCAAAAATCGCGATATATCTTAGAATGGTTAAAGTGTTTTTATCTAAATTTAAATTCTCTTTCGTTCTAAAGAGAGTTGAAAAATTCATTGTCTTGTTAAATGTCTAAATTAGCGACATTTAATGCGTTATTTGTAATAAAATCTTTTCTTGGCGCAACCTCATCACCCATTAACACTTTAATCATTTTTTGATCTTCTTTTGACTTATCTCTTGTGCCTTTAGAGTATTGAACTCTAAGCATTGTTCTGTTCTCTGGATTTAAAGTTGTCTGCCAAAGTTCTTCGGGGTTCATTTCTCCTAGGCCTTTAAAACGTTGAATAGATAGTTTTTCTCTTTGTTCCAGGATTAGTTTGCTGTACTCGGATGAACCTTTTTTAATTTTCTTATCTAATTTTGCTACACTTAAAATGTAGTCTTCTAATGATTTCTCATCTTTTATGTAAACACTTTTATTTGCTTTTGTTACTTTGAATAAAGGCGGTTGTGCAAGATATATATGTCCGTTTTCAATTAATTGATTGAACGGATAGTTATTGAAAAAGGTCAGTAAAAGTGTCCTAATATGAGAACCGTCTACATCTGCATCCGTCATAATTACAATTTTGTCATACCTTAGGTTTTCAATATTAAAATCTTTTGACCCGGTTCCTAGGGCGTTTATTAAAGTAACAATTTCATTAGATGACATCATCTTAGATAAAGCTTTGGTAGTTTGATCTTCACCATTTGATTTTCCGTTTACAAAAGTGTTTAAAATTTTTCCTCTGAGCGGTAACACAGCTTGATATTCTCTTACTCTTCCTTGTTTAGCTGATCCACCTGCTGAGTCACCTTCTACGATAAATAGTTCGGTTCCCTCTCGTTTTTGTATTTGACAGTCAGCAAGTTTGCCAGGCAATCCTGATAATTCAAATGTTCCTTTTCGCCTAACACTATCTCTTGCTTTTCTTGCTACATCTCTTGCCATTGCGGCTTGACTAATTTTTTCTAAAACAGTTTTAGCGATAGAAGGGTTTTGATCAAACCATGTTGAGACTTTTTCACTTATTATATGTTCAACAATGTTTCTTATTTCAGATGAAACTAATTTGTCTTTTGTTTGAGATGAAAACTTTGGATCTGGCATCTTAATTGATAGCACAGCGGTTAAGCCTTCTTTAATATCTTCTCCAGACAATGTAATTTTATTTTTTTTATTATTTTTATCAGATGTGTATTTATTTATAACTCTAGTTAATGCACTTCTAAAGCCAAGCAGGTGTGTTCCTCCATCTTTTTGAGGAATATTATTTGTAAATGGTAATACTTCTTCTGAATATCCAGCGTTCCATTCAAACGAACATTCGACAACGACGTTATTTTTTATTGCAGTGACATATATAGGTTTTTTAAAAGCTTCTTTTTCGTTCTTATTGACTAAAATTGGCTTCTTATTATTAATATGTCTGACAAATTCCACAATTCCACCGTCATATTTATGCATGAATTCTTTGGGTTTTTTTGACGTGTTATCAATAAGCTTAATTGCTATTCCTTTATTAAGAAAAGCTAATTCTCTTATTCTTTTATCAAGTATTGTAGTGCTAAACTTTACAGAAGAAAAAATCTGTTTTGATGGTAAAAAGGTTATTCTAGTTCCGTTTTTTTTTGTTTTACCAGTTTTTCTTAACGGTTTAACAGTATTACCGTCTTTGAATTTTATTTCGTACTCATTACCTTCTCTAAAAATATTTAATTTCAGTTCTTCAGATAAGGCATTTACAACCGATACTCCTACACCATGTAAACCACCTGATACTTTATAAGAGTCGTGGTCAAATTTACCTCCGGCATGCAGTTGTGTCATTATAACTTCTGCTGCGGACATCTTTTCACCTTTATGTATATCAACCGGTATACCTCTACCATCATCTTCAACTGTAACAGTGTTGTCAGAATTAATTGAAATATTAATATTTTTACAATAACCAGCTAATGCTTCGTCTATAGAGTTGTCAATCACTTCGAAAACCATATGATGTAAACCGGAGCCATCATCTGTGTCTCCAATATACATGCCAGGTCTTTTTCTTACAGCATCAAGCCCTTTAAGAACTTTTATAGAATCTGCGCCATAAGATGGCTTATTTTTTAATTCTGAATTTTTTAACATTTTTAAAGAATTAGTTGTATATCACTTTTTTTATCGAATATAAAATCGGTTTTGTGCAATATGACTTAAAACTATTCAGTACCAACAGTTATAGAGCTAAAAATAAAAAATATTCTAATTTCTAATAAACCTATATTTTCATTGGCATAATGACGTAATAGCTATTTTTGTCTGACACGTCCTCAATTAAGACTGGTGATACGGAGTCTTTTAAATTCATTTTTAAATTTTTATCCTCTACCTCAGACGCTATATCAATTAAATATTTTGAATTAAAACTTATATTTAAAGTATCAGAACTGAATTCAGCTTTTATTTTTTCATTACCTTCGCCAGAATTTGCACTATTAACTGAAAGCTGAACATTATCTTTGTTAATTACTAGTTTTACACCTTCTTTTCTATCTAGCGAAACGCTTGCTACTCTTTCTATAGAGTTAATAAAGTCCTTGGAAGATACAATTAAAGTTTTTTCATTTCTTGTAGGCACAACTTTTTTATAATCAGGAAATTTTCCATCAATTACTTTTGAGATTAATTTCATATTCCCAAGAATGAATTTAATTTTATTGTCACTTGTTTGCATTGTTAATTGATCGCCACTTTCTGCTAATAGAGAGCAAAGCTGGAACACCGTTTTTCTGGGTAAAATTAAAGAGGTAAAATCTGAAGATTTTTCAATTTCTATGCTACTCGAAGATAATCTGTGGCTATCGGTGGCAACACCTGTAAGAAAGTTTCTTCCTTGTGTTTCTGTTAGATGAAGAAATATTCCATTTAAATAGTGTCTAGTATCATCGTTTGAAATTGAAATTCTAGTTTTGTTTAAAAGTTTTAAAAACCTACTATTATTTAAAGTTATTTCTTTTCCCTCAAATTCATCAGCAAATGATGGGAAGTTATCTATTGGTAGGCATAGAAGGTTAAAATCTGCGTTTTCACTCTTTAAGCTTAATTTATTTTCTGATTTTAATTCAAAGTTTAATTCTGAATTAGAAGAAATTTTTCTTAATATGTCATAGAGTATTGCTGCAGAAGTGGTAGTGCTACCATCTTTCAATATTTTAACTTCACTAATCTCATCGTAAAAAATAATATCAAGGTCGGTTGCTACAATCGATAGTTTGTTATCTTTAAGTTGTAACAAAACATTAGAGAGTATTGGCAAAGTATTTTTTTTTTCAACAACTCCCTGAACAAAATTTAATGATTTTAATAAAATATCTCTTTTAACAACAAATTGCATTTATTTACTGTTCTAATAATAAACTTTTAATCTGATTTATATTTTTTTTCATCTCATCATCTTGTTCTGATAGTCTGGTGATAGTTTTTACAGCGTGTATGACCGTTGTATGATCTCTATTAGCAAATCTTCTACCTATTTCTGGTAAAGATCTTGTTGTCATTTTTTTTGCTATATACATTGCTATTTGTCTTGGCCTAGCAAGTGGTCTAGACCTTCTTTGTGAGAGCATTTCACTAAGAGCAATGTTGAAATAATTCGAGACAACGTTTTGTATTTTATCAACTGTTATAACTCGTATTTGACTAAAAACATCTTTCAAAATATTTTTGCAGTCTCCAATAGTTAGATCTTTGTTGTGTACTCTACTAAATGCTATAACTCTATTAAGAACACCTATAAGTTCTCTAATGTTTGTTTTGCTCTCACTAGCTATATAATTAATGACTTCATCGCTTAAGATTATGTTTTCTTTAAACTGATGTTGTATTTCCTCAATTTTCTTTTTGATGATTTTTATTTTTAATTCTAAATCTGGTGTATCAATATCAACTACTAATCCGCCAGCCAACCTAGATTTGATTCTGTCTTGTACTCTGTCTAGTTTCATTGGAGGGCGATCGGCTGAAATAACAATTTGTGAACCTTTGTCTATAAGGCTATTAAAAGTATGAAAAAACTCTTCTTGTAAGCTTTCTTTTCCACTTATAAATTGAATATCATCTATTATAAAAACTGATGATTTTCTGAAAAAATCTTTAAAATTTACCATATCATTTTTTTTTATAGATTTAATGAAGTGATACATAAATCTTTCTGCAGAAATGAACATTACATTATTATTGTCTTGAAGTTCTAAACCTATAGCATTTAAAAGATGCGTTTTACCTAGTCCTACACCTCCACATAAATACAATGGATTATAACGAGAAATATGCTCACAAACTTTTTTAGAATATGATAAGGCGATATCATTACTTTTACCTTGTATAAAACTATCAAAACTTAAATTTGGATTTAATCTATTGTAATTTAAAATTGAGTCCTTGATTTCAGTTACTTTGTTAAGATCATTAATTTTAATAAATTCCTGATTTTGCTTGTTTTCTTCAATAATTTTGAATTCAATTCTGTTTACACTAAGTTTAAAACTTTTTACTTGCTCCAAAATTTTGTCTAAGTAACGTGAAACGATCCAATCTCTAAAAAACCTTGTTGGCACGCCAAGCACTAAATAATCATTAAATTCTCTAACTAAAGAGATTTTTTGAAGCCAACTATTATATATTTCACTTCCAAAAGTTTTTTTGAATGCACTTTGAATTTCTTCCCAATTTATAGTTTTTTCTTCCTCAGAAGTAAAAGCGTTTTGTTTTTTTGAAATATTATTTTCCATGTAGAAATTTAGTAAGGAATTTCTATAAACGCTCTTTTAAAAAAATTTGCAACAAGTATTTATAAAAATAAAAAAAAAAATAAGATTAGGTTGTAAAACTATCGTGCAGATAGAATTAGAAAATGAAGTTCAACCCCACAAATTAAGTTTCAACATTTAGTTGGTTGACTCTAAATATGGATTTAAGATTTTAAACCTATCAACTTACAATTGTTATTTAGAGTAAATTCTTTTTGAAATTCTTGAAATTTTTCTTGAGGCCGTATTCTTGTTAATTATACCTGATTTAGCAACCTGCATTAGAATTGATTGAAATTTTGAGAAATATTTTTTCGCTTTATCATTTTCCTTAACTTTTAAAAGAAGTTCCATCTGCTTAATTGCATTTTTATACTTGCTTTTTCTAATTCTATTAACTTGGGTTTGTTTTTTAACCCTTCTTACTCTTCTAATTGCTGATTTAGTATTTGGCATATTTTTACGATTGTATATATGGGCAATTTAATATGGTCAACTTTATTATTTTTGACATTTTGGACAATAAAAAGATGCGCGACTAGCTATAACGATTTTTATAATATTGTCATTGCACGTTTTGTTGGTGCATTTTTCCCCTTTTCTTCCATAAACACTAAAGTGTTGCTGAAATAGTCCTTTTTTTCCATTACCGCTAGAAAAGTCTTTTATCGAGGAACCACCCAACTTAATTGCTTTAAACAATATTTTTTTTGTAAATTTTATTATTTTTTTTATATCTCGATCTAATAGATCTTTAGTTTTTTTTGTAGGTTTAATTTTACTAAAAAAAAGTATTTCATTAGCATATATATTTCCTAAACCTGAAACAAATGTTTGATCCATTAAAGTCTCTTTAATTACTCTATTTTTGCCCAAAATATAACTTCTAAAATAATTTAAAGTAAATTTTTTATGTAATGGCTCTGGTCCTAATTTTTTAAGGTGTAAATTTTTACTTAATAGATCTTTATTTAAAAACTTGATAAAACCAAATTTTCTGACATCGTTATAAATTAATTTTTG
>JADHRE010000023.1 GCA_016777595.1 Candidatus Pelagibacter sp. | reverse complement strand
AATCTAGCAATTCTATTGCACCTGGTGTAGCTTGTGTTTTTAAATAACCTTTTTCAAAGGTTTTTCTTGTAGTAATAATGCATCTATAGTTTTTCTTGGTCAAATTTCGAACAAGATATCTGCCTATAAAGCCCCCACCACCTAAAATTGTGCAAATTTGATTTTTCATGGTATTTAAAACACTTATATATGAAAATAACTAAGTTTAAAGAGGACATAACTTCAGAAATAGCTAATTCATTTAAAAGCAGTATTGCAATAGATACTGAAGCAACAGGGTTACAAATTCCAGAAAGAGATAAACTTAGTTTAATTCAAATTTGTGATGAAAGGGGAAATGTCTTCATAATTCAGCCCAATAAAGATACTTTTATAGCTCCAAACTTAGTTTCAGTTTTAGAAAATGAAAAAATTCAAAAAATTGGACATTTTTTAAGATTTGACAAAAATGCCTTAGAATTTTTTCTTAAGTGTAAAATTAAAAATATTTTTGATACTAAAATAGCATCAAAAATAGTTAGAACTTATACGGATAGTCATGGCTTAAAAAATCTTGTGCAAGAATTCTGCAATAAATCCTTGGACAAAAGACAAGGCAGCAGTGACTGGAATAAAGATATAAATGAATTATCAGATAAACAACTTGATTATGCTGCAAATGATGTAATTTATTTACACAAAATTAAAACTGAATTAGAAAAAATGTTGCTCAGAGAAAAGAGGGTAGAAATATTTAAAAAGTGCTTAGATTTTTTAGATACGAGAGTAGAATTAGATCAAAAAGGGTTTAAAGAAGATATTTTTGAACATTGATGAATAATAGAAATTATATATCCTTAGCAAAAAAATCCGCAAATATTCAAATTAATGAATTAAAAAAAATAAAAAAAATATTCAACAATTCATATATTAAAGCAGTTGAATTAATAATGAACTGCAAGGGAAAAGTTTTGTTTTCAGGGGTAGGTAAAAATTCTTACATTTGTAAAAAAGCAGCTGCTACATTCTCTAGTGTAGGGATACCAAGTTTTTTCATTGATCCAACTGGTGTTTCACATGGGGACGCAGGCCAAATTGATAAAAAAGATATTTTAATAATTATTTCAAATTCTGGAAATACCGCTGAACTCTCTAACTTATTAAATTTTGCCAATAGATTTAGAATTAAAATAATTGGTATAGCCTCAAACCACAATAGTATGCTACTAAAAGCAAGCGATGTTAAAATTCTCTATCCAAAATTAAAAGAGTCAGATCCTAATAATATTGTACCTACAACCTCAACTACGTTTGTAATGATGTTTTGCGATTGTATGGCTACTACTATTATGGAAAAAAGAAAATTTACTAAAGAAAAATTTTTTTTATTTCATAAAGGAGGAAATTTAGGCGCTTCACTAAGACTTGCCAAAGATATAATGGTCACCGGCAATAAGATGCCAGTCATTGACCACAAAAAAAGTTTCCATCAAGCACTTAGGGTAATGGATCAAAAAAAACTTGGTATAGTTGTCATTACAAAAAATAAATATATTAAGGGACTAATAACTGATGGAGATTTACGAAGAATTTTAAATAAAACAAATAAGCAAACAACTATCGATAAAATTATAAGAAATTATCCTTTAGTTATTAATGAAAATATGTCTGCTTCTAAGGCACTTGGCTTCATGTCTGAAAAAAAGATCACGAGTTTACTTGTTGTGTCCGATAAGCATAAAAATAAACAAAATAAGATTTTAAAAGGAATTATTCATATTCATTTTCTTTTAGGAACAGGTGTAAAATAATGATTAGCAGAAAAAATAAAATAATCATTATTCAGTTCTTTTTGTTCATAATAAGTGGCTTAATAATATTTACAACATATTTCAAAAATAATAACGTTGCTGACAAAAAAGTTATTTCAACGATTGATAAAAAAAAAATAAAATTAAATGATCCTATCTCTCAAGAAGAAGATATTTTTTATAATATTGAATATTCAGGATTAGATATGGCTGGAAACAGATATGTTTTAAAATCAAAAGAAGCTAAGACAAAAAAGAAGACGCAAGAATTAGTTAACATGAAGATTGTAAATGCAATATTTTATTTTAAAGATAACACAATTTTATATATTGAGTCTGATACAGGGATTTATAATAATAAATCACTTGATATGATTTTTGAAAATAATGTTAAGGCTAAATACGAAGGAAGTAATCTGTCTGGTGAAAAAATTGTTTATTTAAATTCAAAAAAATCACTTAAGATCTCAGAAAATGTTATAGTAGATGACTTAAGGGGGACTATATCAGCGGATGAACTTTTATTTGATTTAGAAACAAAAACACTAGATATAACATCTATTAATAAAAATAAAGTTAATGCAAATGTTAATTTAAGATGAAAAAAGGATTTACAATTTTAAAATTTAAAAAAACAAAGCCTATATTTGAGGTTGAAAATTTAAGTAAATCTTTTTACGGAAGACCTATTTTAAAAAAATTATCTTTAAAAGTTTATCCAGGTGAGTGCGTTGGTATACTTGGCCCTAATGGTTGTGGAAAAACTACTTTATTTTCAACATGCATTGGTGAGCAAAATATCGATGAAGGAAAAATTTATCTAAATAATAAATCTATAGACAATATTCCAATACACTTACGTTCAAAAGAAGGTTTGGGGTATCTTCCTCAACAAAGAAGTGTTTTTAACATGAGTGTTTTTGACAACATACTTGGTATTGCGCAAATTTCGATAAAGGGTGTGAAAGATCAAAAAGAAATAACTGAAAAACTCTTAGATGAATTTAACTTGCAGCACTTAAGATCTTTAAACGCTTCCGTTCTTTCCGGGGGTGAAATCAGACGATTAATGATGGCAAGAGTCATGATCAACAAACCTAAAATTGTGTTATTAGATGAACCGCTTGCAGCTTTAGACCCTTTAGTTGTGCAAGACATTCAAAGATATATAATCAAAATTCAATCATCTGGAACAGCCATTTTAGTTACTGATCATAACGTGAAAAATCTTTTTGATATAACAGATAGATCCTATGTTTTGGGAGAACAATCAATTTTAGCAGAAGGAACTTCTCGAGAATTATTGAAGTCATCTAAAGCAATTGAACATTACTTTGGAACCGGATTTAAAAATAATTAGAATTAATGAATTTAAAAAGATTTGATTTAAACATAAATTCGATAATTTCTAGCTTCAATAAAAACATAACTGTAGATCCTGATAAGTCAATTTCAATAAGAAGCTTCTTAATTGGCGCTATCGGAAATAAAATTTCAGTTGCAAACAATATCTTGGAGTCGGATGATGTTATGTCAACAATAAATTGTCTTAGAAAACTTGGCGTTAAAATTAAAAAAGTGAGAAATGGTAAATATTTTATATATGGAAAGGGATTAGGATCGCTTTATATAAAAAAAAATATCAATCTTAACTTTGGTAATTCTGGAACTTTAGCAAGACTTTTAATAGGTATGCTATCAACTACTCCCGGAATAAATGTTAAAGTTTTTGGTGATCACTCATTAAATAAGAGAAGTATGAAAAAACTTATTAATTTAATGAAAAAATTTGGAGCTGATTTTCTTCCCAAAAATAAATTTAATTTTCCGTTAAAATTAATTTCATCCGAAATACCAATTGGAATAAATTATGAAGCTGGTGTTTCCGCTCAATTAAAGAGCGCAGTGATGCTTGCGGGCTTGAACTCATACGGAGTGACACATATTAAAGAAATTTATAACAGCAGAGATCATACAGAAAATATTCTTAAGAATAATAAAGAAGTAATGGAAATAAAAAAAAATAAAAAAAAAATTATTAAAATATTCGGTAAAAAACACCTTGACCCAATAAAGATAAATGTGCCAAATGACCCTTCGTCTGCTGCTTTTTTTTCAGCCTTAACGCTTCTGAATAAAAATTCCTCAATTACTATTAAAAATGTTGGTCTTAATCCAACGCGAATAGGTTTTTATGAACTTTTAAGGAAACAAGGAGCAAATATAAAATTTAAAAATTTTAAAATAAATAACAATGAACCTAGGGGAGATATAGTCGTAAAAAGTTGCTACCTAAAACCAATTAGAGCAACAAAATACTACTATACTAATATGACAGATGAGTATCCAATTTTATTTGTGATGGCCTCTTTAATAAAAGGAACTTCAACTTTTAAAGGCATCGGTGATTTAGCAAATAAGGAAAGTAATAGAATTATAGAAATGCAAAAAATTTTGAACCAAATAAATGTTAAATCAAAATTTTCTAAAGGCGAGCTAAAAATCTTTGGCCAAGGTATTGTTGATGCAAAAAATAAAATTATCAAAATACCGAACCTTGGTGATCATAGGCTGTGTATGAGTGGATTTGTTTTAGCATTATTAACCGGAGCTAAAACAAAAATTAAAAACTTTGAAACAGTTTTTACTTCATCACCTTCTTTTCTTAAAATAATGAAAACTGTAGGAGCAAAATTTGAAATACAAAAATAAATTAATACAAATCTCTTGTGATGGTGGTGCTGCTACAGGTAAATCAACTGGAGCGAAGATGATCGCAAAAAAATATAAACTTAAATTCATGTCCTCTGGTCTGCTTTATAGATATGCAAGTTTTTTAATTTTAAAATATGCTCCAAAAAACAAAATTTCTTTTCTTAAAAGACAATTTAAAAACCTAAACTATAAAAAAATTGTGAAAAAAAATCTTCACACTCCTAAAATTTCATCGTTCAGCTCTGTTATAGCTAAGAATAATAATATAAGAAAAATTTTAAAAAATTTTCAGCTTAAGTTTGTAAAAAAATATAAAAACTGTTGTATAGAGGGAAGAGATATTTCAACTAAAATACTTCCAAATTCAAACTTAAAGTTTTTTTTTGTATGCAACTTGAATATCGCTGCTACAAGAAGATTCAAAGAATTAAAAAAGAGAAACCCTAACATCAAGCTAAAAGATGTTAAAAAAGCACTTAGAGTAAGGAATATATCAGATACTAAAAGGAAAAACTCCCCTTTACTTAAACACAAAAATTCAATAGTAATCAATTCCGGAAAATACACAAAAAAAGCAATGTTAGCAAAAATGACAAGACACGTGGAGAATATGTTAAATAATTATGGCAACTGAACAAGATATTAATCAAACTAATCCCGCGCATAAAGAATTCCAAAACCTTCTAGATAAAGACTTTAAGGATCTTCCCAAAGAAAATGAAATTATAAACGCGACTGTTTCTGAAATTACAAAAAATTTTGTAGTAGTGGACTGTAAAGCCAAAATGGAAGGCATGATACCTGTTGAAGAATTTAAAAATGATGACGAGCTGTCTAAAATAAAAGTAGGTTCTACAATTGAAATATATATTGAAAAATTGGAGAGCTATAAAGGAGAAATAGTCGTTTCTAGAGATAAAGCGCGCAAGATGAAAGCGTGGAAGAAGTTGGAAAAAGTTTTTGAAACTCAAGAGGAGATGACAGGATATATTACTGGAAAAGTAAAAGGAGGTTTTATAGCAACAGTAGAAGGACTACCTTGTTTTATGCCCTCGTCTCAAATTGATGTCAGGCCACTTAAAAAAATAGACCATTTAATGAATACTCCTGTAAAAGTCATTGCAACTAGGATTGATAAAAACCGAGGTAACGTTTGTGTCTCAAGGAGAGCAGTTTTAGAAAAAAGTAAAAATGCAGAAATATCTGAGGCTTTAAAAAATATTAAAGAAGGAGATATAATAGAAGATGCTGTTGTTAAAGCCACAACAGACTGGGGAATTTTTTTAGATATAAATGGAATTGACGCATTATTGCATGTTTCTGATTTAAGTCACGGACGAGTAAAAAAACCATCAGATTTAGTTAGAATCGGACAAAAGCTGAGAGCGAAAATAATTAAAATCGATAAAGAAACTAATCGAGTATCTGCCTCCGTCAAAGCGCTTACCGAAGATCCTTACCAGAACATTGAAAAAAAATATAAAGTCGGAGAAATTTATGAGGGTGTAGTTACAAAGATAATGGATTATGGATGTTTTATAAAAATAGAAGATGGAATAGAGGGTTTAATTCACAACTCAGAATTAGATTGGAAAAATAGAAATATAAATCCTAACAAGGTACTGTCAGTTTCTGAAAAAATTAAATTTCGTATCGTAAATATTGATAAAGAAACAAAAAGAATTTCTCTATCTTATAAATCAATTTTTGACAATCCTTGGGAAAAAATTAAAAATCAAGTAGGTAAAGAAGTTAAAGTAAAAATAAACAATGTTACCGACAAAGCAATTTTTGGAGAACTAACAGAATCCAAACTTTCAGGAATGTTGCATTATAAAGAAATTTCATACCAAGAAAACATTGAAGAGCTTAAAAACTTTAAAAAAAATGATGTAATTAATGTTAAAATTTTAGAAGTAAAAGATGATAAAATTAGATTTTCAAAAAGAGCATTAGAGAAAGACCCTTTAGACTGGTTTAAAGATAATAAGAAAAAAGTTGGAGACATAATTACTACAAGAATACATGAGGTCTTAAAAACGGGAGTAAAAGTTGCACTAGATCAGGACAAGAAACTAATTGTTACCATAAGAAAGATTGATCTTGCAAAAGAAGCCGCGGACTCTCGTCCAGAAATCTTTAGTAAAGATAACGCTTTGGACGCAAAAATCACAGAACTAGATATAAAGAATAGAAGAGTTAAACTTAGTGTAAAAGCAGCTCAGATCGACGAGGAAAAATCTTTAATAGCAAAATTTGGTGAAGGCGCAACAAAATCTGGCGCCACCCTTAAGGGCATCTTTGAAAAAGCTATTGGTAAAAAAGATAAAAAAGAAAAGTAATTGTCCCGAAAAAAGCTCATAAAACAGCTTAAAGGAAAAAATCCTAAACTTACTCAATCAGAAATAGTTACCGTCATAGATATTTTTTTTAATTTCATAGCTGAGTCCATAAAAAAAGGCGAGACTGTTGAAATTAGAGAATTAGGACGTTGGCACTTAAAAAAATTAAAAGAAAATTATAATGCACGAAATCCTGCAACAAATGAATTAATATATGTACCAGAACGTGTTAAAGTAAAATTTAAAGCATCAAAAAAATTAAATAAAATAATAAACAAATGAAAAAACCTAAAATTTTCATAGCTTGTGACACTACTAATTTAGAGAAAGTAAGAAAAATTATTAAAAATTCAGAGACAAATAAAATTAAAATTGGTTATAAATTTGGATTAGAATTCATGAACTCAAAAAATGGAAGAAAATTTATATCAAAATTAAAAAATAAAATAATTTTTGTTGATTTAAAATTAAATGACACTGTAAATACGATGTTGTCAGCAGTTAAGGCAATAAAAGATTTAAAAATAAATTATCTTACTGTACATATCTCTTCAGGTTTAGCGGCATTGAAAGCAGTAAAAAGATTTTCACATACAACAAAAATCGTAGGAGTAACAACTTTAACTTCTTTAGACAACAATGATTTAAAATTAATTGGATATAATAAATCCGTAAAAAAACTAGTAGTTCATCAAGCAAAGCTCGCTACACAAGCTGGCTTAGATGCTTTGGTTTGTAGCCCTTACGAAGTAAGTGCTGTAAGAAAAATTTTTAAGAGAGAAATCATAACACCTGGTATTCAATTAGGAAAAAGAAATTATGATCAAAAACGGTCTATGGAAGCTAAAAAAGTTAATTCTGATTGGTTGGTTATTGGTCGCGCAATTACTCAGGGAAATATAAAAAAAAATATTCTAAAGCTTATTCAAGAATTAAGATAATGAAAATAAAAATGTGTGGTTTAAATCCAACCAGAGATGTGCAGCTATGTATAGATCAAGATATAGACTTTTTAGGATTTGTTTTTTATGATAAATCTCCTCGCAATATAAATTTAGCAGAAATAAAAATTCTTTCAAAGTATAATAAAAAATCTTCTTCTTTCGTAGCTGTAACTGTTAACCCAACGGATAAATTTATAAAAGAAAATTTATTAGATTGTTTTGAATATATTCAGCTTCATGGGTCGGAAACAGCAAAAAGGATTACCGAAATAAAGAAATTTGGATTAAAAATAATTAAGGCTATAAAAATTAAAAATGAAAAGGATATAAATAGATATAAAGAATTTAATAATGCTGACTTAATATTATTTGACACTCCTGGTATGGAAAAATCCATAGAATTTCCAAAAGAACTTATTAGCAAAATTCCGAAAGGTGAAAAATTTGCTTTAGCAGGCTCTATCTCTGAAGATAATATAGAAAACATTAGTAAATTAGGGGTTAACTTTTTTGATTTATCATCTAGTTTAGAGAGTCAATTAGGTTACAAAGATCATTTTAAAATTAAAAGTTTTATAAATAAAATAAATGAGTTTAAAACTAAAAAAAAATAAACCTCTCATTGATCAACATGATAAAAACTTTATGTATGGTGGTAAGTTTGGTGGAAACTTTATACCTGAAACATTAAAAAAGCCTGTTAATGATTTAACAAAATTATTTACAAAGTTAAGAAAAGATAAAAAATTTATAAAAGAAAGAGATTATTATTTTATTAATTATGTGGGTGCGCCTACTCCTTTTATTAAACTAGAAAACTTAACAGATCATCTTGGAGGTGCTCAAATTTATGCTAAAGTAGTGTCTGAAGCCAATGGTGGGGCTCACAAAATTTACAATGCGACAGTTCATTGTTTGATAGCTAAAAAAGCAGGTAAGAAATATATCGTGGGAGATACAGGCGCAGGTTATGCTGGAAAAATGCTTTCTATGGCTGCAAAAAAATTTGGTCTTAAATGTAAAATTTTTATGGGGGCTAAAGATATAAAAAGACAGAAACCAAACGTTGTAGCTATCCAAAAAAATGGTGCTGAGATAGTTCCTGTTACTACTGGAAGCCAAACACTTGTAGATGCCGTAAGCGAATGTATGAGATACTGGGTTTCTAATTGTGACACTACACATATGTGTGTTGGTTCTACTGTTGGTCCAAATATATTTATTAAGATTTGTGCTTGGAGCACCGCTCAAATTTCAAGAGAATTAATTGAACAAGTAAAAGAGGAATTTGGTGAAATTCCAAAAAAACTTAAATTGATAAATTGTGTCGGCGGAGGAAGTTC
>JADHRE010000022.1 GCA_016777595.1 Candidatus Pelagibacter sp. | reverse complement strand
ATCTATTCTTAAAAGGTTTTGATGAACAATTAGTTGGAGTAAAAAAAGGTGAGAAAAAATTACTTGATGCTGTATTACCAGCTAATCATCCAAAAAAAAAATTAGCAAACAAAAAAACAAAATTTGAATGTACAATTTTGAATATAAAAAAATCAAAAGAAAGTAAAATTGATGATGAGTTTGCTAAGATGATGGGAGCAAAAGATACTAAAGATTTAAAAGATTTAATGGAAAAACAAATATCAAGCCAATATTCTCAAGCGCTAAACTCAATAACTAAAAAAGAAATTTTAGATCAAATAGAAAAAAATCATACAGTTGATTTGCCTCAAAACTTAATTGAACAGGAAATTTCAATTATGACACAAAATCTTAAACCAGAGGACAAAGAAAAACATAAATCAAATAATGAAAAGTTGGCAAAATCCAGAATTAAATTAGGATTATTATTGAATGAGTATGGAGAAAAAAATAATCTTAAAGTTTCAGATGAAGAGGTAAGAGCTGAAATACAGAAACAAATAAAAGGTATGCCAGGGCAAGAAAAAATGGTTCTCGAATATTATCAAAAAAATCCTAGTGCTTCTCAAAGTTTAAAAGGTTCATTGTATGAAGAAAAGATTATAGAATTAATTAAATCAAAAATAAATCTTGCTACTAAAGAAATTAATATTAAAGAAGCAGAGAAGATAATTAATGATTTTAACAAACCTAATATAAAAAAAGACACCAATGCTGTCGGAACAAAATCAATTGCTAAAAATAAGCCTAAATCAAAAAAAATTAGTAAAAAGTAACCAATAGTTGTATAAACCATATATGAGTCGTGATCTTGAGGAAAAAATGAATACGCTTATTCCAATGGTTGTTGAACAAACAAGCAAAGGTGAAAGAGCTTATGATATTTATTCTAGACTATTAAAGGAAAGAATAGTTTTTTTAGTTGGTCCGGTTAATGATACTGTAGCATCTTTAGTAACTGCCCAATTATTATTTTTAGAGTCAGAGAATCCTAAAAAGGAGATTAATTTTTATATAAACAGCCCTGGAGGTTTAGTTACGGCTGGTTTAGGGATTTATGATACTATGCAATACATAAATTCTCCTGTTTCTACACTTTGTATTGGTCAAGCCTCTTCAATGGGATCATTTCTTTTAGCCGCAGGTGAAAAAGGAAAAAGATATTCTCTTCCTAATTCAAGAATTATGGTTCACCAACCATCAGCTGGATTTCAAGGCCAGGCAACAGATATTCAAATACATGCCAAAGAAATTTTATTATTAAAAGAAAGATTAAATAAAATTTACTCCAAACATACAGGAAAATCAGTTGATGAAATTTCTCAAGCTTTAGAAAGAGATAACTTTATGACTGCTGACGAAGCTAAAAAATTTGGTCTCATAGACTCTGTTGTAGAAAAAAGAAAATAACACACAATATATAGTCAATTATACAACTTCAACTTGCTAACTAATTAACAGGGATTTATAATATTTATATTGATTCGATATGACTGAAAAAAATAATAAAAATATTTTATATTGTTCTTTCTGCGGAAAAAGCCAGCACGAAGTCAGAAAACTTATAGCTGGTCCTACAGTTTTCATTTGTGATGAGTGCGTTGAGCTCTGTATGGATATAATAAAAGAAGAAAGCAAAAGTTCACTTGTTAAGCATCAAGATGGAGTTCCTTCTCCAAAAGAAATTTGTAATGTATTAGATGATTACGTAATAGGCCAAAAATTTGCTAAAGAAATTTTATCTGTTGCAGTTCACAACCACTACAAAAGATTAAACCATGAAACAAAAAACAATAAAGACATTGAACTATCAAAGTCCAATATTTTATTGGTTGGTCCAACAGGTTGTGGTAAAACTTTACTAGCCCAAACTTTAGCAAGAATTTTAGATGTTCCTTTTACTATGGCGGATGCAACGACGTTGACTGAAGCCGGTTATGTAGGAGAAGATGTTGAAAATATAATTTTAAAGTTATTACAATCTGCAGATTATAATGTGGAAAAAGCTCAAAGGGGAATTGTATATATAGATGAAGTCGATAAGATAAGTAGGAAATCTGAGAACCCCTCAATAACAAGAGATGTTTCTGGAGAAGGTGTTCAACAAGCATTATTAAAAATAATGGAAGGAACAGTTGCTAGTGTTCCTCCACAAGGAGGAAGAAAGCATCCTCAACAAGAGTTTTTGCAAGTAGATACTACAAATATTTTGTTTATATGCGGAGGCGCTTTTGCAGGGCTAGATAAATTAATTGATAGTAGAGGCAAGGGAAGCTCTATTGGCTTCGGAGCAAAAGTTAAAAATTATGAAGAACAACCTCTATCTGAAATTATGAAATTATTAGAACCCGAGGATTTAATAAAATATGGATTAATTCCAGAGTTTATTGGAAGAATGCCAATAATTGCAACACTAGATGATTTAGATGAAGAGTCTTTGGTAAAAATTTTAAATGAGCCTAAAAATTCTCTTATAAAACAATATAAAAGATTATTTGAATTCGAAGAAGTTGAACTGGAATTTAAAGATGAAGCTATTTTAGAAGTAGCTAAGAAAGCTATTACTAAGAAAACTGGAGCAAGGGGACTGAGATCGATTCTTGAAAATATTTTACTTAAGACAATGTTTGAGCTTCCTGATATGGAAAATGTGATTAAAGTAACTGTGGATAGCGCTGCAGTGAAAGGAAAATCAGAACCCATTGTCACATATGGTAAAAAATCATCAACATCAGTGGCTTAATCTAAATTTGTTTCTTGAAATTAGCACATTAAACCCCATATAATCCAACTATGAAAGCTTCGTACCTCAAACCTCTCTTACCTCTAAGAGATATTGTTATTTTTCCTTCAATGGTAGTCCCACTTTTTGTGGGAAGAGAAAAATCTATAAAAGCCCTTCAAGAAGTGATGAAAACAGACAAGTCTATTGTTTTAATAACTCAAAAAAATTCTGAAATAGATGATCCAAGTAGCAATGATCTCTATCAGTATGGGTGTTTAAGTAAAGTATTACAACTTTTAAAGCTGCCAGATGGAACAGTAAAAGTTTTAGTTGAGGGTGAAAAAAGAGTTAAAGTTGTTAAACATAATGAAGTTAATAATAATTATTTAACTTGTGAGGTTGAAATAATTCAAGATCAAAATGTATCTAAAGATCTTGAAATTTTAGCATCTGGTTTAATCAAGAAATTTGATAGGCTGCAAGTTTTAAATAAAAAAGATTTAAATGATGGATCTAATAATTTAAAAAATTTAAAAGACCCAGTACAAATAGCCAATAACATTTCTTCAAACTTAAATATTCAAATATTTGAAAAACAAGAACTTCTTGAAATACTTGATGTTAAAAAAAGGTTAGAAAAAATTCATCAATTAATTGAAAAAGAAACAAGTGTACTTTCTGTAGAAAAAAAAATTCGAGGAAGAGTTAAGAATCAAATGGAGAAGACACAACGTGAGTATTATCTCAATGAACAATTAAAAGCTATTCAAAAAGAACTAGGGGAAATCGATGAAGGCAAAGATGAATTAACAACGTTATCCAAAGCTATTACCGAAGCTAAAATGCCAAAGTTAGCTAAAGAAAAATGTTTATCAGAGCTAAAAAAATTAAAGTCTATGAGTCCAATGTCAGCAGAGGCTACAGTTGTTAGAAACTATTTAGACTGGATGACGGAACTACCTTGGTCAAATAAATCTAAAATAAATACAGACTTAAAAAATGCACAGAAAACACTTGATGAAGATCACTATGGACTTGAAAAAGTGAAAGAGAGAATAATTGAATTTTTAGCTGTTCAAAAAAGAATACAAAAAATGAAAGGACCAATTTTATGTTTAGTTGGACCCCCAGGTGTTGGAAAAACATCACTAGGAAAATCAATAGCCAAAGCAACTAATAGAAAATTTATCAGAATTTCTTTAGGAGGCATAAGAGATGAAGCGGAAATCAGAGGGCATAGAAGAACATACATCGGGTCTTTACCCGGCAAAATAATTCAGATGATGAAAAAAGCTGGAACGAAAAATCCTCTTTTTTTATTAGATGAAATTGACAAGGTCGGAAACGATTATAGAGGAGATCCATCGTCTGCTTTGTTGGAAGCTCTCGATCCAGAGCAAAATAAAGAATTTAACGATCACTATTTAGAAGTTGATTATGATTTATCTGATGTGATGTTTGTTACAACAGCCAACACATTAAACATTTTACCACCTTTACTTGATAGAATGGAAGTAATCAGACTTTCTGGTTACACAGAGGATGAAAAAGTTAATATATCTCAGAAATATTTAATTCCTAATCAAAGCAAAAATAATGGCTTAAAAAAAGAAGAATGGACTATTGATGAAAAAATTAACAGAAAAATAATAAGACATTATACCAGAGAGTCGGGTGTAAGAAATCTAGAAAGAGAAATTTCTAAAATTGCGAGAAAACTAGTTAAAAAAATTGATAACGATGAAAGAGTAAATAATCCAATTAATGAAAAAGATTTAAAAAATTTATTAGGTATTGAGAAATTTAATTATGGTGAAATAGAAGAGGAAAATAGAATTGGTGTTGTTACAGGTTTAGCTTGGACTGAAGTCGGCGGCGAAATACTTAAAATAGAGTCCGTTGTAATGCCTGGTAAAGGAAAAATGCAAATAACGGGAAAATTAGGTGACGTTATGCAGGAGTCTGTTAAAGCAGCAAAATCTTATATAAGATCCAAAAGTTTGGATTATGGTATTATTCCTCCGATATTTGATAAAAAAGATTTTCATATTCATGTTCCAGAGGGGGCAACACCTAAAGACGGGCCATCTGCTGGGGTTGGAATGGTAACATCAATTATTTCTGCAATTTCAGAAATTCCTGTAAACAAAGACGTGGCAATGACTGGAGAAATTACTTTAAGAGGATTGGTGCTCCCAATTGGCGGTTTAAAAGAAAAGTTACTAGCTGCTCACAGAGCTGGAATAAAAAAAGTTTTGATCCCAATTGAGAACAAAAAAGATCTTGTTGAGGTGCCTAAAACTGTTCTAGACTCAATTGAAATCATACCCGTTAAAAATATAGATGAAGTTTTAAAAGTAGCTTTAACTAAACCCTTAAAAAGAGTCGAATGGGTTGATGTAGATCAAATCTCAAAAAAAGAAAAGTTAAAAGAAGAATTAAGCACTCATTAGATAAGCCTAATCTAACCATTCAGAATATTTGCTAAAATTATTGGTAACATAATCTGGTAAAAGAGAAGAATCCATTTTATTAAGTCTTGATTTACCAGACCATTTAAATTTTTTTTGATCAACTATGTAATCATATACTATTCTTCTTTCAGAAATAAATTTTCGTATATCATTAATATTTAGCCCACTTTCTGTAAATTCATAGTGATGAGCGTAATTCAAAAGCTTTTCCTCAAGTTGTTCTGGTGTTTTTAAACAAGTAAAGTGCCATCCTCCATTTTTAACAAAAACAAGATTAGAATATTTTTTTTTTGAAAAAAAAATATCAATCCTCCATTTAGAGTAATTTTTACCTTTTATATTTCTTAACCACTGAGGCGATAAAAAATTTTTATTTTTTATCGCTCTTGTTCCTTTCCATAAAAAATCTTTATAAACTAAGTTTAATTTATAATATAAAATTTTTTGTTCAAAAATTACTATATTATTGTCTATTAAATTTAAATCGTAGCTTTCTAAGTTTGGAATTTCATCTAGATCACTTATTAAAATCAAATCTTCTTCATCAGCATTTTTTAAACCCCTTGTTAAAGAATCTCTTTGAAAATAATCTCTTGCCATACCATTTAAAATAAGCTTCCTGCCTATCTCATTTTTGGTATCTGTATCTTTTAAATTAATAATGTTTTTAGGTTGTTCATCGACCACAATATAATTAATTTTATCTTTAAATTTTTGAAATTTGTTTATATCAAAATTTAATTTTTTTTTATTTCCGTTATGAGTATAAGTCGCCTCAGTAATGACAAATTTTTTGACGAATTTATCCAATGAATTAAGCCTAATATCTAGCAGTAGGTCTTCATCGTGATACATGAAGCAGTCGTATATATTCATGATATTTGAGTTATAATAAAATATAATATAAGTAAATATTAATTAAATTTTCAATGAAAAAAAAAATTATTATTACAGGTGGATTGGGGTATATTGGCACTGAGCTGTGCAAACTATACTCTGGTGTAAGCTGGCATCATCAAATTACAGTTATTGATAATAGGTTTATATCTGAGAGGGTAAACCAGTTACGAAATTGGAATATGGAATTCATCCAGGGTGATATTTTGGATAAAAACTTAGTAAAAAAGTATTTTGAGGATGCAGACATAGTCCATCATTTAGCAGGTGTGACGAGTGTTCCAAGAACTAAAAGTGAGTCTTCTGATGAACAAGATAAGAGAATAAAAGAAGTCGGCGAGACAGGAACTCAAAATATTTTAGATGTTATTTCAAAAAAATGTAAAATTATTTTCCCTTCTACGCATGTAGTCTTTGAAGGTATCGATGAAGTTAAAACTGATATACAAGAAGAAGAAAAAACTAAACCAGTTTTATCCTATTCATCTTCTAAAGCTATTAATGAAGATCAACTAAAAAAGTCTGGTAAAAATTATATAATTCTAAGATTAGGATCAGTATATGGTTACTCAACTGACTCAATGAGAATTGATATTATGCCAAATTTATTTTCAAAAATAGCTTCACAAAATGGAACTTTAAAACTTTTTGCAGGAGGGAGACAAATAAAAAGTTTAGTTCCATTGATTGATGTAGCAAGGTGTTTTAAATTTATGGAGGAAAAAGAAGAAATCAATTCAGAAATATTCAACTTAACCAAAGAGACTATTACTGTAAAAGAAGTTGCGCAAATCTGCAAAAAACACAATCCTAAAATTATTTTAAAAGAAACTAACGATGAAGTCCCTAATTTAGGTTTTTCTTTATCTAATGAAAAATTATTAAATATTGGTTTTGAATTTTTATATAATTTAGACCAAAACATTAAAGAAATGATACAAAAATGGTCTAAACAAAAATTAATTAAAGATTTAGAACATGTAAAAGACGGAGAAAATTTATTTATTGATAAAAGAGGAGTTATAAGCAATCATGAATTGACTGAGCCCATTAATCTAATTGGAATGATTGAGTCAAAAAAAGGCACAATTAGAGCTAACCATTATCACCCTCAACAAGAACAAAAATGTTTATTTACCAAAGGTCAAATAATTGAAATTTTTCAAGATACAATAAATACAAATGCACCAAAAATTACTCAAGTAGTTAATGCGGGTCAATTATCAATAATAAAACCCAATGTGGCACACACAATGGTATTTACAAAAGACACAACTTTTTTAAACCTTGTTAGAGGCGAAAGAGACCATGAGAATTATGGAATAACTCATACAATAAGACATTTTTTTGTAGATGAAGAAGAAAAAAATTTATTATTAGAATGCTATAAATTTGATTGCAGGTCTTGTGGAAACACAGATTTAAAAAGAGTTGTTTCATTAGGTTATCAGCCCCTTGCTAATAATTTAATAAATAAAAAAGATGCAAAATGTGAATTATACCCTTTAGAAGTAAATTATTGTAATAAATGTCATAATTGTCAACTTTCAGTGGCCGTAAATCCAAAAAAAATGTTTTCAAATTACCTTTACACTTCATCAACTTCAAAAACTTTTAGAAATCATTTTGTAACAGCAGCAAAAAAATACTCGAAAGAGCTTAAATTAAATAAAAAAAAATCACGTATAATTGATATTGGTAGCAATGATGGCGTAGCATTGAAACCATTTTTAGAATTAGGATTTAAAAATATTCTTGGAATAGAACCAGCTAAAAATTTAGCTAAACTTGCAAACAAAAATAAAATTAAAACATTTAATGGCTTTTTGGAAAAAAAAAATATTAAAAAAATTAAAAAAAACGCAGATTTAATTCTTGCTTCAAATGTTTTTGCTCACTCAGATAAATTAAAAGAAATGGCCGAGTGCATGCTAAGTTTGCTAAAAAAAAAGGGCACTATAATTATTGAAGTTCAATATTTAATGAATACTCTTAAAGATTTAACTTTTGATAACATATATCACGAACATTATAATTATTGGTCACTAACATCTTTAGTTTACTTTTTTAATCAGTTGGGCGCAATAATTTTCAGATCAGAAAAAATTGATACACATGGAGGATCAATTAGAGTTTATATAAAAAAAGATAAAAAGATAAAAATAGAGCAAAGTGTAAAAAAAACGCTCAAAGAAGAAGAAATTTTTGGAATAAAGAATTTTAAAACTTATCAAAAATTTGGGGAAAAAGTTTATAAAATAAAGGAAAATGTTTTAAAAAATATAAAAGATCTTAAAAATAAAAATAAAAATAAAAAAATTATAGGTTATGGAGCTCCGGCCAAAGCAACTACTGCTTTAAATTTTTTTGGAATTTCAAAAGAAATAGATTTTATTGTAGAGGATAATAAATTGAAACAAAACAAATTTATACCTGGAGTAAAAATACCTATTAAAAATAAATCATTTATAAAACATAAAGATAATATTCTTTTGGTTTTAGCTTGGAATTTTTATAATGATATAAAAAAAAATAATGCTGAATTATCTGATAATTTTGTGAATATTAAAGAACTAGAGTCTAATAACTAGTGATAAGATTTTTCCAAATTTCAAACATATTTCTTATACTTTCAAAAAAGTAATTAATATAAAATTCGGTAATTGGTAGATTTTCAATTATAAATCCTTGAAAGAAATGTAATCCTTTAGAGAAAGCAATAATAAATACAAAAAATAGAAGAAGCGAATTATAAAATCCGAAAGAAATTTTGTCTTTTGTTAAAGGTTTTTTAATATTCTCATCAAGTGAAATACCATGTTTTTTTGCTAAATATTCTGGTGAATATAAATTTATTTCTCTAGTTTTTTTGATCTTTCTTTTTTTTGGTATATTTTTTTTTAATATAGAAGTTGTTTTTTTTATTTCTATTTTTTTTTCAATATTGTCTTTTTTTATATATTCATTTATTGGAAATTGCTTCCATTTACTTCCGCAAGAACCACACTGCACTATCCTACCAGCCGATGTTATGGCTTGGTCAGGAACAACAAACTTCTTTTCACATGAATTACAGCTTAAAATCATAATATTTAATATTACAGTTATTTATCTAAATTACACCAGTTTTTAAATACTTTTTTACTTTATGAAATTTTTATTGTATATCTCGATTTTATTTAATAGGGCGGTTAGCTCAGTTGGTAGAGCATCTCGTTTACACCGAGAGGGTCATAGGTTCGAGTCCTTTACCGCCCACCATTAAATTCAATAAATGTGGGGGTGTAGCTCAGTTGGTTAGAGCGCCTGCCTGTCACGCAGGAGGTCGCCGGTTCGAGCCCGGTCACTCCCGCCACATTTT
>JADHRE010000021.1 GCA_016777595.1 Candidatus Pelagibacter sp. | reverse complement strand
CAAATGGGCTTTTTTTTCTCCCATTAAATTTAGTAAAGTTGATTTTCCTTTTTTATTATCTTTTTTAACTGGTTTACCAACTAACTTTTTAGATCCCTTTTTATCTAAAAAGTCATCAGCAAGTTGAAACAATAATCCTATCTCCTCTCCTAAATTACTTAAGAATTTTTTTTCTCTATCAGATTTATTAGCTACAACGCCAACAGCATATAAGCAAAAATTAAATAATTTTCCTGTTTTTTTTTTCTGCATATCAATAATTTGATTAATTTTTTTATTTTTGTTTTCAAATTTTAAATCTAGTTCTTGGCCTCCAGCAATGCCAGTGTGTCCGGAGCAACTTGCCAGAGATTTTATAATTTCATTTTTCATTTTAGAATTAAGTAAATATTTTTTTTCTGATATGATCTCAAAAGCTAATGTAAGCAATGAGCTTCCCGCTAGCATAGCTGAAGCTTCACCAAATTTAATATGAGTTGATGGTTTGCCTCTTCTAATTTTATCGTTATCCATACATGGTAAATCATCATGAATTAATGAATATGAATGTATGCACTCAACTGCTGCACAAATATTAATCAGTTTTTTTTCACCTATATTAAATATCTTTCCTAGGTCAAAAATTATAGTCGATCTTATTTTTTTTCCTCCAGATATCACTCCGTATTTCATTGGTTTGACAAGCAGAGATTTTTTTTGTTTATTTAAATAATTGATTAAAAATTTATCAACTTTATATGCATTTTTAACTAATTTGTTTTTAATCATTAGTTTTTTTTTCTGAAAATTCTTTAAACTTTTTTTTAAACAAAAGATCTATATGTTTATTTAGAAATATTAATCTTTGATAGTCACCAATTGACTCGTCTAAGTTGGTCTCCTGTTTTTCTAATTTACTTAATATTGCATCAATTTCAGCACGAGCTTCTTTTAATGATTTACTTTTAATATCAGCTGGAATATTTTCATTTTTCATTTAATAAACAATATTTACATTATGAAAAAAAGCTATTCAAATATTTTAACTTTTAACAGAAAAACTCTTGGTAAAACTATTAATTATTTAAAAAATGGAAATGTCGCTGCTTTGCCAACAGAAACTGTTTATGGTCTTGGTGGTAATGCTTATAAAGAATCCTCGGTTTTAAAAATATTTAATTTAAAAGGGAGGCCCAAATCAAACCCACTTATAATTCATTATTATAATTTATATGATGCAATTAATGATATTGAAATTAATGAATATTTCTTAAAATTATATAAACAATTTTGCCCAGGTCCAATAACTTTTATATTAAACAAAAAAATTCACACTAAAATTAATCATCTTGCATCAGCTAAATTAAAAACCGTTGCGGTTAGATTTCCCAAACATAAAATTATTAGATCAATTCTCAAAAAAATTGATTTCCCCTTAGCAATGCCAAGTGCAAATAAATCAGAGAATATTAGTCCTGTTTGTGCTGAAGATGTATTTGATGAGTTCAAAAATAAAGTTCGAATAATTATGGATGGTGGTAAATGTAAAATTGGGCTTGAGTCAACTGTCATAGACCTTACTAACATTCCTGAAATTTTAAGACCTGGAATAATAAATAAAAATTTAATCGAGAAAGTTTTAAAATTAAAATTTAAAAAAAAAGCTATAAATAAAATAGTAAAATCTCCAGGGATGATGAAAAAACATTATTCTCCTGGAATTCCAGTTTTAATCAATCAAAAAAAACATGATGAAAAAAGTGCTTTCATATATTTGGGTTCAAGATATCAAAATAAGAAAAAATTTTTTAGTTTGAGTAAAAAATCAAATTTAAATGAAGCTGCGTCAAATTTATACAAAATTTTTAGAATAATTAAAAAAAAAGGATATAAAAAAATCCAAATTTGTAAAATTCCGAATAAAGGATCTGGTATTGCTATAAATGATAGAATCAAAAGGGCCTCACAAACTTTATGAGAGTAGAAGTAAAAAATATTTATAAAAAATTTAATACTTTGGTTGCTGTTAATAATATTAGTTTTATTATTGAAAAAAATAAGACAATGGGTCTTCTAGGACCTAATGGTTGTGGAAAAACTACTTCAATAGGAATGTTACTTGGATTGATTACACCTACAAGTGGGCAAATCTTTATTGATGGAATTAAACTTGAACCTAAAAATAGAATCAGGCTACTAAGTTTAATGAATTTTGCATCACCCTACATAGAATTGCCAAAGAAACTTACTGTTAAACAAAATCTTGAGGTTTATGCAAGGCTATATGGAGTAAGAAAAATTCAATCAAGAACGTGCGAAATGATTGAGGATCTAAACTTGCAGAGTTTTATTAATAAAAAGACTGGAGAATTATCTTCAGGTCAAAAAAATCGTGTTGCTCTAGCAAAGTCACTTATCAATAAACCTAAATTATTATTTTTAGATGAGCCAACTGCTAGTCTTGATCCTGATATTGGAGATTTTGTAAGAAAGTATATAGAAAACTATAAAAAAAATAATGAACTTACAATCTTACTCGCTTCACATAATATGAAAGAGGTTGAAAGATTGTGTGATGAAATAATAATGATGAAGCGGGGGGAAATCGTAGATAGAGGGACTTGTAATGATCTCATAAAAAAACACGGCAGAGAGAATTTAGAAGATACTTTTTTAAAGATAGCAAGGAGTTCAAATGAACTGGAATAAAATATTTGCTCTCAGTTTGAGACATTTATATTTAATTAAAGGTTCGTTTCCAAGAATATTAGATTTAATATATTGGCCTACAATTCAAATATTTCTTTGGGGTTTTATATCTAAATTTTTTACTTTAAATTCCTCATTTTACGAAAACACAGTTGGGATAATCTTAAGCGCAGCAATTCTTTATGATTTTCTTTTTCGATCAAGTATAAGCTATAATATGATGTTTCTTGAGGAAATTTGGAGTAGAAATTTTACAAATCTTTTCATTGCGCCTATTAGAATCAGTGAAATAATAACTGCTTTAACATTTACGGCAATTTTAAGAACCTTAATTGGTCTTGTTCCTGCAGCTTTGTTGGCAATACCGTTTTTTGGAGTATCTATATTTAAGATTGGTACTCCTCTAATTTTCTTGTTAGTTGCTCTATATATTTTTGGAGTTACATTGGGTCTTTTGGTAACCGCTGGACTTCTCAGGTTTGGGCCTTCTTTTGAAAATATAGCTTGGGCAAGTTTATTTTTTTTGGCCCCATTAGGTTGTATTTATTATCCAATTGAAATACTTCCTAGTTGGCTTCAAAGCGTTGCAAAATTTCTTCCGTTAGTACATATATTTGAAGAGATGAGAAATATCCTAATTTATGATATGATAAATTATTTTCAAATATTAAAAGCTATTTTTATATCTTTTTTATATTTTATCTTAGGCGTAGCTGTTTTTTACCTTTCATACAGTGGGGCAAAAAATAGGGGTACTTTAATAAATATGGGTGAATAATTTATGCATAAAAATATTGATGAAATAAAAAAATTAGAAGGACCTCCTCAAATAATCAAAAATTTGTTTAGTAAAGCTGAATTAGAGAAATTCTTAGACTTATATAGAAATTTGCCAACTACAGTTCATAACAAAAAACAAAATGTTATTAAAAAAAGGTGGCTAAAAGACTATAATAATGAATTAGAAATTCTTTTTTACAATAAGGTTAGAAATGAAATCGGGGATTTTAAAATGGATAATTTAAAAGACGAAAATAATAATGATATTTTAGGTCTTTTCCAAGAGAGTTATAATCCTATTGGTTTACATGTCGATGCTGGTTTTAACTCAGATGAAACCATTTTTAAACAAACATTAATACCGCTTACATCTAAAGGAAGTACAGTCATTTTTAAAAATAAATTTTATGGAAGTTCAACTAATTTCACAATTGATGCAAATGAATTGAATGTAAAAGACCTAAAATATGGACAAAATAAAAGGTCATCTGAACACTTAAATATGTTTGAAAAAAAACCTTTTAATAATGATGATCACAAAAAATACTTAAAACATGAAAAGATTGAAAATCTTTTAGGTCTTGAAATTGATTTAGTTTACGAATGGGAATTAGGTTCAATGTTAATTTTTGACAGAACTAGACTACATTGTTCTTCGTCATTAATTGAAGGTAAAAAAATTGGGCTTACAACCTTTACAAAAAAATAAGTTTGATGGCAATTTACGATTGTTTTCAGTATTTTAATGAAGATCACATGGTTGATTTAAGAATGAATATATTAAACAATCATGTTGATTTTTTTGTTATATCCGAGTCAACCAAAACTCATCAAGGGGATAACAAAAAATTAATCTTTAATATTGAAAATTTTAAAAAATATAAACACAAAATTATTTATTTAATTGCAGATTATGAAAAAGAAAAAAATTCTCATAATCATTTGGGAGGAGAGTCTCTTGTTGAACAACATCAAAGAAATTATATTATAAATGGGTTAAAAAGAGCTAATGATAACGATCTAATTATATTATCCGACTCTGATGAAATTCCTGATATGAATAAAGTAAATCAAATTAAATCAAACACAAAGTTTACAGCTTTCTCTCAAAAAATGTTTATGTATAAACTTAATTTACAAAACATCGATGAGAGTAATTGGATAGGTTCAAAGATTTGTAAAAAAAAATATTTGTCCACTCCTCAGAAATTAAGAGACTTAAAGTTTAAAAAATATCCTTTTTGGAGAGTAGATAAAAGAAATTTACAGATAATTAAGGGGGGGTGGCATTTTTCTTTTCTCCAAAGCCCACATGATATTGCAAAAAAAATTAAGTCTTATTCCCATGGAGAGTTCAATACTGAGGAAAATACAAATATAGAAAAAATAAATCAAAAAATTAAAAATAATTTAGATATATTTGATAGAGGATTTAAGTTAAAAAAAATTAACATCGATCAGAATTTTCCAAAATATATTTTTGAAAATAAAGATCTTTTACGAGATTGGATTGTTTAATGAATATTTTAATAACTGGCGGAGCAGGTTATATAGGTAGTCATATTTGTTATCGCCTTATTGACAAAGGGCATAAAGTTTCAACTATTGACAATTTAAGCATGGGGAGCAAAAAATTAATTCCAAAAGAAGCTCATCATCTAAACTGTGATATCTCTAATTTTAAAGTAATTTTACCATTTTTAAAAAAAAATAAATTTAATGTAGTCATGCATCTTGCAGCTTTTACAAGTGTTGCTGACTCTCTTAAAAATCCACAAAAATATTTAGAAAATAATTTTGATAAGGCTAAAGTTTTTATAGATTTATGTCTAGAAAATAATTTAGATAAATTTATATTTTCCTCAACAGCTGCAGTTTATGGAAATTTAAATAGCTTTAATAATGTATCAGAAAAAACAAAAGCTAATCCGAACAATCCTTACGCCGAGTCAAAATTTAAATTGGAACAATTTTTTCTTAAGGAGGTTGCAAAAAAAAATGCAAATTGTACAATTTTACGTTATTTTAACGTAGCTGGTGCAGATTTGAAAAAGAGAACTGGTTTTATATCTAAATCTGATAATTTAATTAAACTAATTTGTGAGGTGGCAACTAAGAAGCGTAGTAAATTGATTGTTAATGGTAATGACTACCAAACAAAAGACGGAACGCCCATTAGAGATTTTATTCATGTTTCAGATATAGCCGATATTCATATTGCAGTTGCAGAGTCTCTTACAATGTCAGGTGAAAGTGAAATTTATAATTGTGGATATGGAGAAGGATTTTCTGTAATGGATGTTATTAACGCAATTAACTCGATAATAAAATTTAAATTACCTATTGAAATTGGACCAAGAAGAAAAAGTGATATTGTTTACTCAGTAGCAAATAATAAAAAATTTTTAAAAAAATTTAATTGGAAGCCTAAATACAATAATTTAAAAGTTATTTTAGAAAGCGCCCTAGAATGGGAAAAACACAACCAATAAGGAAAAGTATTAACAAGTTTAGAATGATAATAAAAATTAGTTTGGTGAAACTATTTAACAATGAATAAAAATTTAGTCTTAACAGCCGCGATTGGATTTCAGCTATCACAACTGCAATTATTTATAAAAAGTCTTAGAAAATATTACAAAGACGAAATTTGCTTTATTATTGGTTCAAAGGACTTAGAAATAGAAAATGAATTAAAAAAATATAGTTGTGCTTGTATCAAAACTAATATTGATAAAAGAGATATACAATTGAAAAGATATAAAATTTTTTTAGATTTTTTAATTGGAAAGAAATTCAATAAAATTTTATTTTGTGATAGTAGAGATGTTTATTTTCAATCTAATCCTTTTGACTACCCTTATAAAGGATCAATAAATTTTTTTCTCGAGGATAAAAAAATCAAAGATTGCAGATTTAATTCTGAATGGATTGTCAAAACTTATGGTAAAAAAATATTGGAAGAATTATCTGAAAAAATTATTTCATGTGGAGGAACTATTCTAGGGAATCAAAACTCAATAGAAAAATTTTTAAGATTAATGATTGATGAGACATCAAAACATAAATTTAAAAAAAGATTAAAGTACATATTAACTTTCCGACGTGATAAAGGTGGTCGTGGTTCAGACCAAGCTCATGGAAATTTTATTGCTCATAGAAAGCTCATTGAAGGTTCTTTTTTTTATACTAATGCTGATGGTCCAATTGCAACTGTTTATCATTTAGGTCAAATAAGATTTAACAAAAATCATCAATTAATAAATTCACAAGAAGAACCATATTTAGTAGTTCATCAATTTGACAAAAAATGGGAATATTTTTTAAATGCAATTAATTATTTAAAAAAAAAGTTTAAAATAAGTTAATTATAGATTGGTTTTTGGTGCGCCGGATAGGAGTCGAACCCATAACCTCCGGAGCCGAAATCCGGCGCTCTATCCAGTTGAAGCTACCGGCGCAATATTTATAATTTAAATTAATCTATGAATAATACAATTAAATTTTATGTAGATGCTAAAAATATAGGAAAAAGATTAGACGTCTTTATTGCAGAAAATATTGATCAATTCACAAGAACATTTATAAAAAAAATGATTGAAAGTAAAAATGTTAAATTAAATGGTGTCACGCTTATTTCACCATCAACTAAAGTCAAAATCAAGGATGAAATTATTATCAAAATTATTGAAAAAAAAATTCAAGATATTATTCCGCAAAAAATTAAATTGAACAATATTTACGAAGATGAAAGTATTTTAATAATTAACAAACCAAAAGGTATGGTTGTCCATCCTGGCGCCGGTAACTATAAAAATACTCTAGTTAATGCCTTGCTGTACAAATATAAAAAAGGTTTATCCAATATTAATGGAACATTCAGACCGGGAATTGTTCATAGGATTGATAAAGAAACAAGTGGTCTGCTAGTAATAGCTAAAAATAATTTAGCTCATTCAAATTTAGGCGATCAATTTAGCAAACACACCATAAAAAGAAATTATTTATGTTTATCTTGGGGGGTTATGAGACCTCTATCTGGTAAAATTAGCACCTTAATAACAAGGGATAAAAAAAATCGTCAATTAATGACTGTAAGTGACGTAAGTGGAAAAAAAGCAATTACCAATTACAAAACATTAAAAGTATTTAATTTAAAAGATATTCCAAAAATAAGTTTAATTGAGTGCGAATTGGAAACTGGAAGAACACATCAAATTAGAGTTCATTTTAAGTATAAAGGCACCTCTTTGCTTGGGGACAAACAATATGGTAAAAAGAATATGACATTTAAAAAAATTAACAATGATTTTTTTGAAAGATTAAACAATTTATCTGGACAAGCTTTACATGCCAAAAGTTTAGAGTTTACTCATCCAGAAACAAAAAAAAGAATGAGCTTTAGTTCAGATTTGCCAAATGAATTTAAAAAGATATTGGATTTGCTTGAAAATTTAAGCAGTTGAAATAATAGATTTTGTATATAAATAAAGATTATGAATAAAAAAAGTCAAATCAGTAATTTACCTATTCCTTCTATTGGTGGTTTATCTATTTATTTAGCACAAATTAAAAAGTTTCCAATGCTTGATGCTGAAGAAGAATACATGTTGGCTAAAAATTGGAGAGAAAATGGTAATTTAAAAGCTGCCCATAAATTAGTTACTAGTCATTTAAGGTTAGTTGCTAAAATTGCAATGGGTTATCGAGGTTATGGACTTCCGGTAAATGAATTAATTTCGGAGGGAAATTTAGGGCTTATGCAAGCAGTTAAAAAATTTGATCCTGACAAAGGATTTAGGCTGGCAACATATGCAATGTGGTGGATTAAAGCTGCAATACAAGAATATGTTTTAAGATCGTGGAGTTTGGTTAAAATGGGGACAACAACTGCCCAAAAAAAACTTTTTTTTAATTTAAGAAAACTTAAAAATCAAATAGCACCAGGTCAAGATGGAGATCTTAAAGATGAACAGGTAAATGAAATTTCAAAGAGATTAGACGTAGAGTCTTATGAAGTGGTAAATATGAATAGACGAATGATGGGACAAGAAAAATCTTTAAATGCCCCTATTAAAAGTGGTGAAACAGATGAATGGCAAGACTGGCTAGTAGATGATAGTTTGGATCAAGAACTAATTGTTTCACAAAAACAGGAATATGATGATAAGAGGGAGTTGTTAGATAGTGCTATGCTAACGTTAAATGATAGAGAAAAAGAGATTATCATGGCTAGAAGACTTTCCGAACAACCAGAAACTTTGGAAGAATTAAGCAAAAAATATAAAATTAGTAGAGAAAGAATAAGACAAATAGAAACTAAAGCTTTTGAAAAATTACAAAAATCTATGATCAATGCCAGTAAATCTAAAAATTTATTATCAGCAAATTAAATATTAAATGGATCTTCCACTAGTATTGTATCTTCTCTTTCGGGACTCGTCGAAATACTCGATATTCTAGCTCCAACAAAATCTTCCAAAGCATGAATATATCTTAGAGCTTTATCTGGTAGATCTTTTAAATTTCTTATTCCTTTAGTTTTTGTTTTCCAGCCTGGGAAAATTTTGTAAATAGGTTTTATGTTGAATTGATCTTCTGTTGCAGCTGGCAAATAATCTATTTTTTTTCCATTAAGCTCATATCCAACACAAATCTTAATTTCATCTAACTCATCCAGTACGTCTAGTTTTGTTAGAGCTATTCCGTTAATTCCTGAAATTTTAATAGTTTGTCTAACTAGAATGCCATCGAACCAACCACATCTTCTTTTTCTTGCTGTTACAGTTCCAAACTCCTTACCTCTTCTACCTAAACTTTCTCCTATTTCATCATCTAATTCAGTTGGAAATGGCCCACTACCAACCCTTGTAGTGTAGGCTTTTGTTATTCCTAAAACATAATTAATCTTATCAGGGCCTGTTCCTGAGCCAGTTGCTGCCATTGCAGGCACAGTATTAGAAGACGTTACATATGGATAAGTCCCGTGATCTACATCCAAAAGAATCCCTTGGGCTCCTTCAAATAAAATTTTTTTTCTATCATTATTAAACTGATCAAGTTTTAGCCAAACAGGTTGGGCAAATTTTAATATATCGGGAGCTATTTTTAATAATTCTTTTTTAAGACTATCTTTCTCATATATTTTTTTATTTAAACCTTTTCTTATTGCATTGTGATGTAATAAGACATTTTCTAGTCTATTATCTAAGTTGCTCTCAGATCTTAAGTCCATCACTCTGATTGATCTTCTCCCTACTTTATCTTCATAACATGGGCCAATACCTCTTCTGGTAGTTCCAATTTTTCCTGTGCCGGCAGCATCTTCTCTTATCTCATCCATTTCTTGATGAAACGGTAAAATAAGTGATGCTGACTCAGAAATCATAAAGTTTTCAGGAGTTACATCTACACCAAGTTTTTTTATTTCTTCTATTTCATTTAAAAGAGCCCACGGATCAATAACAACTCCATTTCCTAGAATTGAAATTTTTCCTTTTCTAACAATGCCTGATGGTAATAATCTTAATTTGAATACTTTTTTATCTATAACTAAAGTATGTCCCGCATTATGTCCGCCTTGGAAGCGAACAACAACATCAGCTTCACTTGAAAGCCAATCAACTATTTTTCCCTTCCCTTCGTCTCCCCACTGCGAACCTACTACAACTACATTTTTCATTATTTAAATTTTTTATTAATATCGATCGAATTTAAATGGTTTATTGGACCGTTTCCTTTTCCTAAATTAAGATTTGATTTAATTGCTTCATTAACATATTT
>JADHRE010000020.1 GCA_016777595.1 Candidatus Pelagibacter sp. | reverse complement strand
TGTTTTTTGAATAAAAATTTTCAATTACTATTTGGTCTCTTTTATTTATTCCCTCATCAGTAATTTTAAGCCTGCCTAAACGATCCTCAAAATGAATATCAACTCCAGCTACGTAAAATACAAAATCATACTTATTTTTGTTAAGCTCTTTTAAATTTTTATGAAGAATGTTTAAATATTCTTTATCTTCCATTTGATCTTTGAGCTCAATATCAACATCACTTTTGGATTTCTTTGCGGGATAATTAGATGCACAATGCATACTAAATGTTAGAACATCTTTGTCATTTTTGAATATTTCTGAATTTCCATTTCCTTGATGAACATCTAAATCGAATATAAGTATTTTTTTTGCGTATCCTTTACTTTTCAAGTAATTGGCTGCTACAGCCACATCATTAAAGACACAATAACCTGCTCCACAGTCAAAGGTAGCATGATGACTCCCTCCAGCAGTATTACAAGCAAGTTTAGAGTACAATGCAAGTTTGCTAGCTAAAACTGTCCCGCCAGTAGCAATGAAAGATCTTCTAACAACGCTGTCGTTAATAGGAAAACCAATCTTTTTTTGAAGTTTCAGATCAAGAGTCTTATTTTTAATATGATTTATGTATTTTAAAGAATGAGACGTTTTCATTGTTGAAATAGAACATTCTTTAGGAATATGAAATTTTTTTACCACACCTTTTTTAATTAAATGGTCAGCCAGAGCACCAAATTTTTGAATAGGAAATTTGTTGTCGTCGTTAATTTTAGCTACATAGTCAGGGTGATTAACAACAGGAAGTTCCATTGAAAAATAATTTATCTTTCAACACACATTGCAATACCCATACCCCCGCCGATGCAAAGAGTTGCTAAACCTTTTTTTACATCCCGTTTAATCATTTCATGAATAAGTGTTACAAGTATTCTAGTTCCAGATGCTCCAATAGGATGTCCTAAAGCAATAGCACCACCATTAACATTGACTTTTTCTTCAGGTATAGAAAGTGTTTTTAAAACAGCGAGACTTTGTGCAGCAAAGGCCTCATTAATTTCAAAAAGATCGACATCTTTAATATTCCATCCTGCTAAATCTAAAGCTTTTTTTGAAGAGGGAATTGGACCTGTGCCCATTAAAGCTGGATCAACACCACAACTAGCCCATGATTTAATTTTTACAAGTTTTTCCAGTTTCCTTTTTGCTGCTTCTTCACTAGCCATCAAAGTAACGGCAGCTGCACCATCGTTTATTCCAGATGCGTTCCCAGCAGTAACAGTACCATCTTTTTTGAATACTGGTTTTAACCTCGTTAAAGCATCGATATTGATACCTTCTCTTGGATGTTCATCTATATTAAAATCTACGTCAGCTTTCTTTGATTTGATTTTAAAATTAATTATTTCCTCTTTAAATCTATTTTGCTTTTGAGCTTTAAGCGCCTTCTCCTGAGACTTTAACGCAAATATATCCTGTTCCTCTCTCGTTACTTGAAATTTTTCAGCAACATTTTCTGCAGTAACACCCATATGATATCCATGGAAAGCATCCCATAAACCATCCTTAATCATTGTATCTATTAACTCTGTATCACCTAGTTTTTTTCCATCTCTTAAATGAATTGCATGTGGAGCCAAAGACATGTTCTCTTGACCTCCGGCTATAACTATCTTTGTATCTCCAGCCTTAATGCTTTGGAAAGCGGATGCGACAGATCTTATTCCTGACCCACAAACTTGATTAACAACATAAGATGGTGTTTCTTTAGAAACACCAGCTTTAATCGCAGCTTGTCTAGCTGGATTTTGTCCCGATCCTCCGGTTAAAACTTGACCAAATATTACTTCATCGACATGATCTGGTTTTACATTTGAGAGATTAATAGACTCAGATATTACTGCTGCTCCTAAATCTTCTGCTTTGACATTTTTTAATGATTTTCCTAAAGCGCCTACCGCTGTTCTTGTTGCAGAGGTAATATAAACTTCATTCATTCATTTAAACCTATAATTATTAATATTTTTTTCAATTGAATTCTCATTTCTGATAATACCAATTAAAATAGCCATAATCAGAATTATATATGTTGTATTTCCAGTAGTGAAAAAACTACCAGTGCTTTTTAAAGGAAAGATTTCTACTAGAAATAAAAAAATGAAAGGGACTATAATATTATTTTTATTAAGGGGTGAGTTTAGAAAATATTTTTTAAAAAGTGAAATATATATAATTAGAATAAAAATACTTAAACAAATTAAAAACCCAACTAACCCTGTTTCAGTTAATATTTCTAAGTAATAATTATGTGGATGCATATTACAAATAAAATCAGAATTTCTATCTATATTAGCTCTTTTATGACAGTAGTATCTAAAATTTTTAACTCCACCTCCTATATATTTATTGAGTAACCATGTGTCATAAAAACTGCTAAATTCCCTATAATATTGTGGAATTCTTTGATTTTTCAGATCTTTATCTAGCACAATTAAAATAATTTTTGATACGTCTTTATAAAAGTTTTTAAAATTTGTTCTTACCTCTGAATTAAAATTAAAAATTATTGAAAATAAAAGAGTAAAAATAATTATAAAAGGTAAAAAGTATTTTTTTACTTGTTTATTGAATAGCAGTATAAGAAAAATTGAAAAAACGAAAAGTATTAAAGGCATTCTATTTCCTGAAAATATTAAACCAGCTAAAAAAATAATAAATAAAATTGGAATTAAATACTTAGATAAGAATTTTGATTTATTAGTGAAGAACAAAGGTAAAACAAAAAAAGAAAATAAAGAAAATCTTTGGATGAAACCTCCTGCTATCAATTCATCTCCGAACGGGCCCCCTAATTTTCTGCCTGAGCCTAAAGTTTTAAATCCAAAAATATCTTGACCAAACTTATATTGATAAAAAATATCAAAACACACAAATAAGGATGAAACAAAGCAAGTAATAAAAAATAATTTCAAATTTATTATTTTTTTTTCTATTAGAAATCTTAAAACTAAATATAGCAACAAATATCTTAAAAAAGATAATGATTTTTTTATAGTCTCAAATTCACCTCGCCAATCTGAAAATTCCTTATCATAGATATAAAGTTGTAAATCGTTATAAGCGCCGTTGAACAAAATTAGAAAAAAAAATAAAAAAATCAATTTATCCAGTAAAAAATAATCAATTCTAAATAATGAAGATCTGTAAATAATAAGGGCTGAAAGTATTATCAATATAATATTTATATTAATAATCATATTCCCAGCAATAAAACTGATTGGAATTAAACTTAAAACAACACTGAAGTAGTGGGTTTTGATTAAATTAAGGTTTGAAAAAAAGTGCATTTTTTTAGTGAAACTATGTTAATTATTTATAACATGAAAATTTAAAAAGAAAAAATTAATGTAATAAATTTCTAAGCGCCTGTAGCTCAACTGGATAGAGCGCTTGGCTACGGACCAGGAGGTTCTGGGTTCAAATCCTAGCAGGTGCATAAATTATGACGAAACAAAACATAAATTTATTAATATTTACACTTTTAATTGTAACTGCAGCCGTAAGGCTAATTGGCTTATTTTTTTTTGGCGATACCCAATTAGGAAATGAATGGGAAATTCTTGTTCATAATTTAAGTGAAAGTGGAACTCTTGGATTTTATGTAATTAATGAAAACTTATTTATAATTCCCAAACAAGTCCAAGGAAATGAAATTGTTTTACCATCAGTATTTATGCCACCGTTTTATTCTTATTATATTTTTTTATTTAAAAAGATATTTACTAATGGACAATATTTGACAAATGTAATTATCGTTTCTCAAATTTTTTTAAGTATTATAACAGTTTTTATGTTTTTCAATATGCTTAAAAAAAAAGAAAATTTAATCACATCAATAATTTTAAGTTTAGTTTTTTCTCTTATTCCTATAAATATTTATGCTTCTGTTCAAATTTCATCTATTTGTATTCAAGTTTTTCTTATAGTTTGCTTTCTATTTATTATTCAAAAGTTTTTTCAAGAAAGTAGAATTAATTTTATTTCATTGTCAGCTCTCTCAATTTTGTCAGGATTATTAATTCTTTTGAGAGGAGAGTTTATTCTTTTTTATATTTTAACTATAATTTATCTGTTTTTATATTTTTCTAAAAACTTGAAATTTTTTGTAATTTCAATTGTTATTACTTTGATAACAATTAGTCCGTATTTAATAAGAAACTTTTATCATTTTGAAACATTTACTGTCACTAAATCTTTTGGTTATAATTTACTAAAAGGTAATAACCCTGAATTTAAAGTAGAAGGAAACGCTGCCTATATAGCTAATAAATATGATATTAATAAACTAAATATAGAGGCTGATAAAAAATTTGAAATTAAATTAGACAATTTTTATAAAGATAAAGCTTTTGAATATATAAAAAATAATCCTAGTTTATTTATTAAGAATTATCTCTATAAATTTTTTGGATTTTTGTTTATTGACTTTAATTCGTCATATGAAAAATATTACAATTTATTACACCTACTACCTAAAATAATTTTATCTTTTTTTAGTTTTTTTGGTGCATTATTGGTTTTAAATAAAACAGGTTTTTTACAATTTATTAGTATTTATTTCTTCTCTAATATTTTTTTATTTTCAGTTTTTTTTATATTACCCAGATATAGCTTAATATTACTTCCAATACAGATTTTATTATCCCTAGAATGTGTGAAATATTTACTTAGAAAATTCTTTAACTAATTCTTTTATTATTCTAGCAGTAGAATATTTTTGTCTCCAATTTGGATACTTCTTTTTAAATTTTTTCATATTTGACACATACCAGATATGATCACCTATTCTATTATTTTTTAAAATATTACATTTAACTTTTATTTTAGATATTTTTTCTACAACCTTTATAGCTTCTATAATTGAACAGTTGGAAAATCTACCTCCCCCAGTATTGTAAACTTCTCCGTAACCAGGTTTTTTATAAAATTCCCAAAAGCAAGAAACTAGGTCCTCACTATGTATATTGTCTCTTACTTGTTTTCCTTTATATCCAATTAAAGTATACTTTTTTTTTTGTAGTGAAACCTTTACTAAATAAGATAAAAATCCATGTAATTTTGCTCCTGAGTGGTTTGGACCTGTTATGCAGCCAGCTCTGAAGCACGCTGTTTTCAATCCAACATTTTTTCCATATTCCTGTACAATTAAATCAGCATAAGATTTAGAAGTTCCAAAAAAACTGTGAGTACAATTATCTACGGACATAGTTTCATCAATTCCCAAGTTGTATTTATGTGAGCTTTTAATTTCCCATCTTGTTTTTTTTTCTATCAAAGGAAGTTTATTAGGGTTGTCTCCATAAACTTTATTTGTAGACATAAATATAAATGGAGCATCAGAGGCATATATCTTGGTAAGTTCAAGCAGATTCAAAGTACCTCTTGCATTAATATCAAAATCTATAAATGGCTTATCTTTAGCCCAGTCATGCGATGGTTGCGCTGCTGCGTGTATAATTACTTTAATTTGTTTGCTATATTTTTTAAAAATTTTTTTTAAGTTATTGTAATTTCTAATGTCAATATTTAAATGAGTATAATATTTCAAATTTTTTTTTATTTTTTTTTTTACCCAACTAATATCTCCTTCTGTGCCAAAAAAAAATTTTCTAAAATTATTGTCAATTCCTATAATTTTGAAACCTTTTTTAGCAAAAAAAAAGCACGACTCCGAACCTACTAAGCCACAAGATCCAGTAATTAATGCAATTTTCATTTAAAATAATTCCTAACGTATTTATCTTTTTTTATCCAAGTATAAATATCTTCTAGAATAATATTTATATCTTTTTTTGGTTCCCATTTATAAAACTTTTTTACTTTTGTATTATTAGTCACATAATAAGGAATATCAAATATTGAAGTTTTAGAAATTTTTTTAAATTTAATTCTATTTCCAGTTAAATTTATACATTTTTCAGTTAATTGCTTTAATGAGATAGAATTTTTTACACCACCGCCAATATTAAAGGTTTGATTGTAAATTTTCCCAAATTTTTTTATTTGAATTAATATAACTTCACAAACATCATCTATATGCAACACATCCCTAATTTGATGCCCATTACCGCCAAAACCAATGTAAGATAGTTTTTGTTTAAATATATGCTTAGCAACCCATAATGGTACAAATCCTTGATCTTGTTTTCCAAATTGCCATGGACCAGCGATTACACCAAATCTGTTTATAATAAATTTTAATTTTGTTTTGTAAAACATTTCATGTATTAACTTTTCGGAGGCTAATTTTGTAAAGCCATAAAGTGAACTAGGTGATGAAGTTTCAAATTCATCACTGATTTTTTTTCTGGTCTTGATAGGTTTAAGAATATTTATTTTTTTGATAATTTTTCTTAATTTTTCAATTGAATAGACTCTACTAGATGACAAAAAAACTATGTTTGATTTATCATTGATACATTTTTTAAGAATATTAAAAGTTCCAACCAAATTAGTTTTAAATACACTATCAGGATCTTTTCTTGACGCTTCAATTGCAGGTTCCGCACAACAGTCAATGATTAAATCAAATTTCGGTAAACGATTTATTTTTTTTATGTCCTCAATTTTTATCGTATAATTTTTAATTCCATTTTTTAATAATCTATTTTTGTTTAATTCTGATCCTTTTCGTAAAAGACTGTCTAAGCTAAAAATTTTTGATTTTTTAAGGTTTTTTTTTAAATAAATTGCTAAATTTGACCCTACAAAGCCACATCCACCAGTAATAAGTATTTTCATTAGAAATTAATTATCTTACTAATAACAAAAAATAAACTATTTTATGCTTTCTATATTAATACCTGTTAGGGACGAGTCAGATGGATTAAAGGAACTTTATGATAATCTATCAAAAAACTTAACTAAAATAAATTATGAAGTACTTATTATAAATGATTTTAGTACTGATGGCACCTTACAAATAGCAAAAAATTTATTCGCTAATAGTAATAATTTTAAGATTTTGGATAATAAAAGAAAGGGATTAGGGGGAGCAATTAATTTAGGAATTAAGGAGGCGAATGGTGATAATATAGTTATTATGATGGCAGATCAGTCCGATGATATCGAAGATCTTATAAAATATAATAACCTCATGCGTGAAAATGAGTATGACGCAGTACTCGGGTCTAGATTTTTAAATTCCTCTAAAGTGGAAAATTATCCTAGGCAAAAATATGTTTTAAATAGAATTTTTAATTATTTTGTGAGCTTAGTTTTTTGGAATAATTACAATGACTATACAAACGCTTTTAAAATTTATAAAAAACAAAGTTTGAATGAAATTAAACCTTTAATTTCCGAAAGTTTTAATATTTTCTTGGAAATACCGTTAAAAATTATTTCTAGAAATTATAACTATAAAATTATACCAATAAATTGGAGAGGTAGAACTAAAGGTTCCTCAAAATTTGAAATTAAAGAATTAGGCGCAAAATATTTATTTACATTAATATATTGTTTTATCGAAAAGAATTTATTAAATATAAAAAAATGAAATTTTTATTTAATTTATCCTTACAAAAATCAGTCATAATTTTTTTTATTTTTATAATTTTTATATTAATTGGATTTACAATTATATTATAAATAAACGATAGCAAGTAGAATAATTCCTAATAAAAATCTATAATAAACAAAGATATTCAAATTAAATTTGCTAAGATATTCTAAAAAATATTTAATGGTTATTAGCGAGAAAAAAAAAGCAGAAATTATTGCAAAAATATTTAATTTAGCAAAATCTTGATTTTCAGAAAAAATAATATTATTTAATCCAAAAATAGAAACAGCACCTAAGATAGGAATGGAAATTAGAAAAGATATTTTTGCTGAGTCAATTCTTTCAAATCTCAAAAACCTTGCGGCTGTAATAGCTATTCCCGATCTACTTACTCCTGGTATCAATGCTAAAATTTGTAAAATTCCAATGAAAATTGCTGATTTAAAACTAAAATCTTTTTCAATTTTTTTTTCTACCTTGAATTTGTCACTTACAAACAACAAAATACCAAAAATTAAAGTTGTCCAAGCAATAGTTTCAATATTTCTTATTTTTTCAACAAAATTTGTTTCAACTAAAATCAAACCGACCAACATTACTGGAAGAGATGATATAATTATTTTAAAAAAAAGAATTTTATCTTTATAGAAATTAATAATGTCTTTATAAAAATAAACTATAACAGCAATAAATGAACCTAAGTGTAAACTCACATCAATTGATAGGCTTTTTTCAATCTCTAGATAGTCAGAAGTAATGATTAAATGCGAGGAGGAGCTAATAGGTAAAAACTCTGCTATTCCTTGAATTAAAGATAAGATAAAAATTTCAATCACTTTTCAAAAAATATAATTAAAGATTGTTTTTTTATTGGCAAAATTTAATGTATATCAGGTATGCATAAAATGATATTAACTTATCAAAGGTTTTTATTATAAAGGTAACTAATATTGACCTTTAATAACTATCATTCAACGTATTCTTGCATTATTTAAACCCCCATGGCGAAAAAAATGCTTAAATTTGTAGATCTCAAAAAGGAAACACCTGAAAAAAGAGATATTTTAAAAAGAAAGGGTGATTTCAATGAAATCTATAACGAATACATTACAAATAAAGCAACTGAACAATCAAGTAGGTGCTCTCAATGTGGGGTTCCTTTTTGTCAAATACATTGCCCCCTAAGTAATAACATTCCAGATTGGTTGAAGCTAACTGCAGAGGGACGTCTAAAAGAAGCCTATGAAGTGTCTCAAAGCACGAATAATATGCCAGAGGTATGTGGAAGAATTTGTCCTCAAGATAGGTTATGTGAGGGAAATTGTGTTATTGAGCAATCAGGGCACGGAACTGTAACAATAGGTTCAATAGAAAAATATATAACTGATACAGCTTGGGATAAAGGCTGGGTCAAGCCTTTTAAAATTAAAAAAGAGCTTAAACAATCAATAGGAATTATTGGAGCGGGCCCAGCAGGAATGGCTTGCGCTGAAGAACTAAGAAAATTAGGTTATCAAGTAACAATTTACGACAGATACGATAGGCCAGGTGGTCTTTTAATTTATGGAATTCCAAATTTTAAATTAGAAAAATTTGTTGTTGAGAGAAGAACAAAGTTACTAAAAGAAACTGGTATAAAGTTTGTTCAAAACTTTAATGTTGGAAAAGATAAAACTTTATACGAGTTAAGAGAAAAACATGATGCAATACTAATTGCGACTGGAGTTTATAAAGCAAGAGAAATTGATATACCTGGCCATAATCTTAAAAATATTTTTCCTGCAATGGATTTTTTAACTGCTTCTAACAGAAAAGGTCTGGGCGACAAAGTTAAATTATTTGATGATGGCACTTTGAATGCAGAAGGAAAAAATGTTGTTGTAATTGGTGGTGGAGACACTGCTATGGACTGTGTGAGAACATCGATAAGACAAAAAGCTAAATCAGTTAAATGTTTATACAGGCGTGATCGTGATAATATGCCTGGATCAGCAAGAGAAGTAGGAAATGCGATTGAAGAAGGAGTGGAATTTGTTTGGTTAACAAGTCCAAAAAGTTTTATCGGGACAAATAAAGTTGAAGCAGTTGAAGTAAATAAAATGAGATTGGGTGAACCAGACTCATCAGGTAGAAGAAGACCTGAAGTTGATAAAGGGTCAGAATATAAGATCGCAGCAGATCTTGTGATTAAATCTTTAGGATTTGATCCTGAAAATTTACCCAAGTTATTTGATGCTAAAGAACTAGTCGTATCTCAGTGGGGGACTTTAAAAATTGATTTAAAGTCCATGCAAACAAATCTAGATGGAGTATTTGCAGCTGGAGATATCGTGAGAGGAGCTTCACTTGTGGTATGGGCAATCAGAGATGGCCGTGATGCTGCTACGCAAATTGAGAAATATTTACAAGCTAAAGCAAATAAAAACAAAACAGAAGTTGCGGCGTAATTCTAATGAAAAATTATAAAAAAAATAAAAAAATTTTAGAGAAAAGCTTTAATTATTCATCAGATATGGAACACGATGCATGCGGTGTTGGATTGATTGCATCTACCAATGGAAAAAAATCTAGAAAAATTGTTGAATATGGCATTGAGGCGCTAAAAGCTATTTGGCACAGAGGAGCTGTAGACGCAGATGGAAAATCTGGTGATGGAGCAGGAATTCAAATAGAAATAGCGCCTGATTTTTTTAAGGAAAAAATATCAGCAACCGGACACACTCTTGATGAAACTAAAAGAATTTGTGTGGGAATGGTTTTTCTTCCAAGAACAGATTACTCCGAACAAGAAAAATGCAGAGAAATTATCGAGTCAGCTCTATTAGATGAAAACTATTATATATATGGGTGGAGACAAGTGCC
>JADHRE010000002.1 GCA_016777595.1 Candidatus Pelagibacter sp. | reverse complement strand
TGACTTTTTTTGTTTCTGTTGATTTTGGTAAAGTCATAAATACCTCTTAAAGTTTTTTTGAGACTATTAGTCTATAAAATGATAAAATTCAATTTAAATGAGTATAGAAATTAAAATTAGCAAAAAACGTATTTCCTATGAAACTGCAATGGTTTATCTCAATAAAAGAGTTCAAGAAGTAAAAAATGCTAAAAATAGAGAATTATTGTGGGTCTTAGAACATCCTACTACATATACAGCTGGTGTAAGTTTCAACAAAAAAGAAATAATAGATAAAAAAATAAAATTAATTAAGTCGAATAGAGGGGGAAAAATTACCCTACACAATCCTGGGCAAAAGATTGTTTACTTTGTTATAGATTTAAATAAAAAAAAAAAAGATATAAAAAAATTGATTAATGTTTTAGAAAAAAGTGTAATACAGTTTTTAAAAATCTACGATATTCGAGCCTTAACAGATAAGAAGAATATTGGTATATGGGTTAATGATAAAAAAATATCAGCTATAGGGATAAGGGTATCAAGATGGGTTGCCTATCATGGATGCTCAATAAATATCTCAAATAATTTAAATCAGTATTTAAAAATTATTCCGTGTGGTTTAAATAATAAAAAAATAACATCAATTTTTAAAGAAACAGGAGTTAAACCTAAAAATTTTGAAAAAAAATTGGCTGAAATTTTTGTTAAAAATATCAATAATATTTAAATATTATTACTTAAAAAATCTTCGAATATACTATTATATTTTGCTTTAAAATTATATTGAACGTTATTTATCATAAATTTTATTTTATATGCGTGCAATAAAAGATTTTTAATTTTAATTCTTTTTCTGTCATTTAAAAAATATTTGTCATCCCCTACAATTGGATTTCCAATATTTAAAAGTTGTTTTCTTAATTGGTGTTTTCTTCCTGTAATTGGTTTTAATTCTAAATATGAGTAACTTTCATTTAATTTAATAACCTTAAGATTAGATATAGCTTTTTGAGTTTTCTTTTTACTATTTTCAAAATAAACAAGATCGTCTTTCATGATTTTAATAGATTTATTTACTTTTCCATACACTATAGCAAGATAAGTTTTGTGAATTTTTCTTATTCTAAATAATGATGTAAAAAGTTGAGCAAATTTTCTATTTTTTGCAATTATTAAAACTCCAGATGTTTCTTTATCTAGCCTATGAACAATAAATGGTTTAGAGTTTTTAAAATATTTTGTATTTTTTAATATATCTATAATATTTTTAAATGATTTTGTACCTGATTGAACAGGTATACCTGTAGGTTTATTAATTATTATAAAGTTTTCATTATCTTCAATTACATAATCATCATACTCACCAATTTCTTGTTTCTTGGGTGAATATTTTATTTTTTTAAGTTTTTCAGTTGGTTTAAATTTGGAGATATCATAAATCTCTATAACATCTTCAATTTTTAATCTGTATGATGATTTAGTTTTTTTTTTATTAACTTTAATTTTATTTTGTCTAATAATTTTTTCTATTAAAGAATGAGGTAAGTTTATTATTTTATCTTTAAACCACTTATCAAGACGTGAGTCGTTATAATCCTCATCAACTTTAAAAGATTTCGGCATGGAAACTTAATTTATTTGCTTGCTACTTTTGACTCTGATTGAGCTTCTTTAGTTTTTTCTTTATTGTCAGTTTTTTTTGGTTTATCGATTTTTTTTGCTTCAGGATTTCTGTCAACTAATTCAATTACAGCCATTGGGGCATCATCTCCCGTTCTAAATCCGGCTTTTAAAACTCTTGAATACCCACCTTTTCTTGAACTGTATCTCTTAGACAGTTCATCAAATACTTTTGTTACTGATTTCTTGTCTTGAAGTTTTGAAAAAAGCCTTTTTTTATTACTTAATATATTTTTTTTACCAATTGTTATTACTTTGTCTATTTGTGGCTTTAACTCTTTAGCTTTTGGTAGAGTTGTGATGATTTGTTCGTATTTTATTAAAGAATTTAACATATTCTTAAATAAAGCTTTACGATGCTCTCCTGTTTTATTTAATTTCCTATAACCTATACCGTGTCTCATTAATAATTATTTTCTTCTAATTTTTTTGAAAGTTCAGCGATATTATCTGGTGGCCAATTTGGTATTTCCATTCCAAGATATAATGACATCGTATTTAATACTTCTTTGATTTCATTAAGTGATTTTCTTCCAAAATTAGGTGTCCGCAACATTTCAGGTTCCGTTTTTTGTACTAAATCTCCTATGTAAATTATATTATCATTTTTAAGACAATTCATTGACCTAACTGATAGCTCTAATTCCTCAACTCTTTTTAGTAAGTTTCTATTAAATTCAGGTTCTGAAGACTTAACTTCTTTTACTATTTCTTGTGGGTCATCAAAGTTTACGAACATTGACAATTGATCCTGAAAAATTCTAGCTGAATAGGCTATAGCATTTTCCGCATCTACTGTGCCATTAGTTTCAATAGTCATTAATAATTTGTCATAATCGAGAGCACTTCCTGCTCTTGTGTTCTCAATGGAAAAGGAAACTTTTTTTACCGGACTAAATAAAGAATCGATCGAAATTAAACCAAGAGGACTATCTTCGGTTTTATTTTTTGGTGCTGGAACATAACCTTTCCCAGTATTTACCATCAATTCCATATGAAAATTAGTTTTTTCATCTAGATTGCAGATTGTTTGTTCTGGGTTTAATATTTCAATTCCTGAAACTAAAGTAATATCCTTTGCCTTAACTTCTTTTGGACCATTGATATCTAAAATAATTTTTTTTTCGCTTGATGAAGAAGATTTAATTGCTAAATTTTTTACATTTAAAACTATATCAGTTACATCTTCCCTTACGCCTTTTATAGAGGAAAATTCATGTAAAACCCCATCAATTTGTATTGCTGTTACAGCTGCACCTTGTATTGAAGATAGAAGTATTCTCCTAAGTGAGTTACCAATAGTTTGGCCAAAACCTTTTTCTAAAGGTTCTGCTATAATTGTTGCTATTGTTTTATCATCATTGCTTGTAATCTCTAATTTTTTTGGTTTTATAAGAGCTTTCCAATTTTTGTCTAAAACGTTTGATATAGTTTGCATTATACTCTCCTTCTTTTTGGCGGTCTTGCACCATTATGTGGCATAGGCGTAGTGTCCTTAATTGATAAAATTTTAAATCCTCTGGATTGTAAAGAACGTAAAGCTGTTTCTCTACCAGAGCCAGGTCCTTTAACTTGAACGGTCAAAGTTCTTAAACCCTGTTCGAAAGCTTTAGCGCCAGCGTCATCAGCTGCAACTTGAGCTGCATATGGTGTAGATTTTCTTGATCCTTTAAATCCTTTAGCACCAGCTGAAGACCAAGATACAACGTTTCCACTTTCATCAGCTATTGAAATGATAGTGTTATTAAATGTTGAATAAACATAAGCTATACCAGATGTAATATTTTTTTTAACTTTTTTCTTTTTGCTAAAAGAGCTGACTTTTTTTGACTCAACTTTTTTTGTTTCAGCTTTATTTTCAACTTTTTCGCTCTTTTTATTCATTTAAACTATTTTTTTAAGGGAGTTAATTTTTTTCCGGCAATTGCTATTGCTTTTCCTTTTCTTGTTCTAGCATTACATTGCGTTCTTTGACCCCTTACCGGTAATTTTTTTTTATGCCTTGAACCTCTATAACACGCCAAGTCTACCAATCTTTTAATATTTACTGAAACTTCTCGCCTTAAATCACCTTCAACTTTATGATTAGCATCTATGTATTCTCGTATTTTTAAAACTTGCTCCTCTGAAAGGTCATTCACTCTTTTTGATTGAGGGATTTCTAATTTTTTACATATTTTTTTAGATGAGTGCAAACCAATTCCATGAATATAGGTTAAAGCTATACTTACGACTTTATTTTGTGGAATATTTATCCCTGCGATACGAGCCATATATTAATGATTTTATTTATTCTTGCGTATTTATATTGTCTAATATCCCAAAGTCAACCCTTGATACCTTCAATTAAGTCGCTAATTTCTTTGCTAATTTCAACTATAGACCTTTCACCATTTACCACTCTCAATAAATTTGTTTGTTTATAGAAGTCTATAACAGGTGCGATATTTTTCTCATAAGTCTGATACCTCGTAACAGCTATGTCTAATGTATCATCAGATCTTTTTTGTAAAAATTTAGATGCGCAACATTCAGAATTAACAGGAGCTGGATTAAAAAATTTGTTATAAATTTTTCCACAGATTGAACAAACTGATCTACCTGTAATGCGCTTTTTGATTGCATCTAATGAGATTGATAATTTTAAAACTAAATCAATTTCTTGATCATATTTTTTTAAAAGATCTTTTAAATTATTAGCTTGTAATTTGTTCCTAGGATATCCGTCAAAAATAAGTCGATTATTGTATTTGTTGTCCGAAATAAATTTTTCAATTAAATTGCTAACAACTTGGTCTGAGACAAGTTTCCCAGAATTCATCAAAGATGATATTTTTTTTCCTAGATCTGTTTTATTTCTTATTTCATTTCGTAAAAGTTCACCTGTAGATAATTGATGTAGTTTATATTTTTTTACAATAAAATTTGATTGGGTACCTTTGCCAGCTCCGGGTGGTCCAAAGATAACAATATTCATCTAATTATTACTTACCAAATTTTGTTTTTTTTATTAAAGACTCGTATTGTGAGCTCATTAATCTAGTTTGTACTTGTGTAACAGTATCCATTGCTACAACAACAACGATCAGTATAGATGTGCCGCCTAAATAAAATGGAATAGGATATTTTGCTATTAGAAACTCTGGCATTAAACATACAAAAGTTAAATAAAGAGCGCCAACAGTTGTAAGTCTTATCAGAATTGTGTCTATATATTCAGCTGTTCTTTCTCCAGGTCTAATTCCAGGAATATAACCACCGTACTTTCTTAAATTTTCAGCTGTTTCTTTTGGATTAAAAACAATTGAAGTATAAAAAAAAGAAAAGAAAATTATTCCCGATGCATATAAAAGCATGTAAAGCGGTTGTCCTTGAGTAAACATAGATGAGATTTTTAAAAACGTATCGGACTCAGCAAATCCAAAGTTTGAAATAGTAACTGGTAATAATAACAATGCTGAAGCAAAAATTGCTGGGATTACCCCAGCTGTATTAATTTTTAAAGGAAGATGTGAAGACTCGCCTCCATACATTTTATTTCCTACTTGTCTCTTAGGGTAATTTATTAATATTTTTCTCATTGCTCTTTCAAAAAAAACAATAAATAAAACTGTTAAAATTACTAATACAAATATAGCAACTATCATTAACGCTGATAAAGCGCCAGTTCTTCCAAGTTCAAATGTTGATGCTAAAGCTCTGGGTATTTCTGCGACTATTCCTGAAAAAATTATTAATGATATTCCATTTCCAACACCTCTCAGTGTAATTTGTTCTCCAAGCCACATTAAAAAAGTTGTTCCTGCTACCAAAGAAATAGTGGTAATTACCCTAAATGACATTCCAGGTTCAATGACTAAATTTCCAGCATTTTCTAAACCAACAGAAACTCCATAACCTTGCAAGCAAGCTATTAAAACTGTTCCGTATCTCGTAATCTGCGTAATTTTTTTTCTTCCAATTTCGCCTTGTTCTTTCAAATTTTTAAAATAATCAGAAACACCAGTAAGTAGTTGGACTATAATTGAAGATGATATATAAGGCATAATTCCCAAAGCAAAAATTGCCATTCTAGTTACAGCTCCTCCAGAAAACATGTTGAACATTCCCAACAAGCCTTTTTGACTAGTGGCCATAATTTCTTTTAAAGCCAAAGGATCTATTCCAGCTAAAGGAACATACGTGCCTAATCTGTAAATGATTAAAATTAATATTGTAAAAAATATTCTATTTTTCAGATCCTTAGCCTGACTAAAAGCACCAGTTGTATTCAGTGTATCACTTGACATAAATTATTATTTTTTTACAATATTTATTTTGCCGCCCGCTTTTTCAATTTTAGCTAAAGCTTGCTTGGAAAAAAAATGTGCTGAAATTTCTATATTCTTTTTAATTTCACCTGAACCAAGGATTTTTAATTTTTTAAATTTTTTATTTATTAATTTTTTTTCCTTTAAAACTTTCAAATCTAAAATCTTGTCTGTATGATATTTTGATTTATCAATAATATTCTGAATTTTAGAAAGATTTAGAACAGCTGTAACATTCTTACCTATTGATTTAAAACCTCTCTTTGGCAAACGTCTGTATAAAGGCATTTGCCCTCCTTCAAAACTTTTTATAGCTACGCCAGATCTTGACTTTTGACCTTTATGACCTCTTGAGGAAGTTTTACCTTTACCTGAACCAATACCTCTACCAACTCTTATTTTTTTTTTATTAGTTTTTAACAAACTATTTAGTTGCATTATTTTGCCTCTCTTTTTAAAACGATATCAGATATTTTTTTACCTCTTATAGCTGATAAAATTTTTGGGGAATTTTGAGATTTTAATCCATTAACACATGCTTTTAAAACATTGTGAGGATTTGCCGAGCCTAATGACTTAGCAACAATATCTTGCACTCCAAGGACTTCACATACTGAACGGATGGCACCACCAGCAATAATACCTGTTCCAGCAGGAGCTGTTCTTAAAAGAACTTTACCAGAACCGTTTTTTCCTTTGACGTCATGGTGAAGTGTTCTGCCTTCTTTTAATGGAATTTTAATTAAATTTCTTTTTGCTACTTCTGTTGCTTTTCTAATAGCATCAGGTACTTGTTTAGATTTACCCTGACCAATACCGACAGATCCTTTTTGATTTCCAACAACTACTAAAGCTGCAAATCCAAATCTTCTGCCGCCTTTAACAACTTTTGTAATTCGATTTATTGCAACCAGTTTTTCTTTAATATCACTTTCAGGTTTTTTATAATCAGCCATGTTAAAATTTTAATCCGTTTTTTCTTAATGTCTCAGCAAATGCCTTTACTCTACCGTGATATTTATACTCACCTCTATCAAAGTAAACCTTGTTAATATTTTTTTCTTTAGCTCTTTTTGAAAGAATTTCACCAAGGAGACTAGACTTTTCCATCTTTTTAATTTTTTTTGACTTAAATTCTTTTTCTATAGAAGAAGCAGAAACTAAAGTTATATGTTTTTTATCATCAATTATTTGAGCTGACAGATTGTTTAGTGATTTATTTACAGAAATTCTGTACCTATTTTCACTTACAAGCTTCAATTTTTTTCTATTTCTTAGCTTTCTTTTTATTTTATTATTAATTTTATTCATTATTTCTTTTTACCTTCTTTTCTTAAAACGAATTGACCTTTTTCTTTTATGCCCTTTGCTTTATAAGGTTCAACTGGTTTTAAATTCTTAATATCAGCTGCAATTTTTGAAACCAACTCTTTATCTACGCCACTTATCTTAATTATAGTTTGTTTTTCAACAGTAATTTTGACTTCTTTTGGTATTTTAAAATTTACATCATGGCTAAAACCAATTTGTAGATTTAAAATTTCTCCTTTTAAATTTGCTCTAAAACCGACACCACTAAGTTCTAAAATTTTTTCATGACCTTTTGATACACCATCTACAGCATTATTTATTAAACTTCTATAAGTCCCCCACATTATTGAAGTTTTTTTATCAATTTTTTTTTCAAGAGGTAATATTTGGAATTCACTTTCATTTAATTTTGATGAAAAAATTTTATCATTAATAGTTAATTTTTTTGTTCCTTTAGGTCCTGTAATAGTTAAAAGAGCTCCTTCAATTTTTATTGAAGACTCTTTTGGAATTATAATATTTTTTTTTCCAATTTTAGACATTAAAAGACCCTACAAATTACCTCTCCGCCAACATTATTTTTTCTAGCCTCGGCATCGCTCATAACTCCTTTTGGTGTAGATAGTATCGCGAGTCCAAGCCCATTCATCACTTTTGGAATACTTGTTGCTCTAGAATAAACTCTTCTACCTGGTTTGGATACACGTTTTATTTCTTTAATGACTGGATCGCCTTCATAATATTTTAATGAAATTTTTAAACTTGTTTTATTGTTTTCGGTTTTTTCAATAAAATAATCTTTAATATAACCTTCGGTTTTAAGAATTTCTAAAATGTTTTTTCTAAAATTAGATGAAGGTATTGCAACAGAATTAAGCGATCTCATCTGTCCATTTCTAATTCTTGAAAACATATCACCTATTGGATCTGTAAATGTCATATTTCTCCTACCAGCTTGATTTAGTTATACCAGGAATTTTACCAGCGGAAGCCATATCCCTTAGTGCAATTCTTGATATTTTTAATTTTCTATAAACTCCATGTGGTCTACCTGATACCTCACATCTGTTTCTAATTCTTATTTTTGCAGAATTTTTTGGAAGTTTATTTAATTTTAATTGAGCTTCAAATCTTTCAGACAACTCTAATTTTCTATTATTAATTATCTTTTTTAAAGCAGCTCTTTTTTTTGCATACTTCTTAACTAATTTAATTCTTTTTAAGTTTTTTTGTACTGCGCTTGTTTTTGCCATACCTGTCCTTAGTTTATCTTTTCATTTAATGGAAAATTGAATTCTTTTAATAATTCTAATGTTCCTTCTTTACTTTTACTTGATGTAACTATTGTGACATCTAACCCTCTAATTTTGTCTACTTTGTCAAAATTAACCTCTGGGAAAATTATGTGTTCTTTAATTCCAAAGGAATAATTAAAGGAGTTATCAATACTTTTAGAAGACAAACCTCTAAAGTCTTTGATTCTGGGTAATGCTATGTTTACTAATCTGTCCATAAACTCATACATTTTTTGTGCTCTCAATGTAACTTTAATACCAGCATTTGATCCCTTCCTTGTTTTAAAGTTTGAGATTGATTGTTTAAATTTTGTTACAATTGGTTTTTGACCTGCTATTAAGGCCATATCATCAATACAAGCTTTAATTTTTTTTCCATCTGAGGCGTCTTCACCTAAACCCATGTTTAAAATAATTTTAAGAATCTTAGGCACATCATGTTTATTTTTTAATGAAAGCTTGCTCATTAGCTTAATTATTATCTCTTTTTCATATGTATTTTTTAACCTTGCCATTATTTTTTATCAGCTACTTTCTTTTCATTTTTTTTTAAATCTATGTTTTTAACATTTGATTGATGAATAAAGCTTTCCTTTGAGATTATGCCACCCTTGTTTTCTTTTGTAGGTTTAGTGTGCTTCTTGATCATGTTTATTGACTTAATCTTTATTTTATTTAATTTTCTATTAATTTCTAATATTTCACCTGTTTTACCTTTATCTTTTCCAGTGATAATTTCTACTTGCATTCCTTTTTTTAAATACATTTTAAAGAACCTCCGGGGCAAGTGAAATTATTTTAGTATGTCCTTTATTTCTAAGCTCTCTAGTAACAGGTCCAAAAATACGAGTACCTATTGGCTCACCTTTATCATCGGTTAAAACAACTGCGTTTTTGTCAAATTGGACTTTAGATCCGTCATCTCTAAAAATTTCTTTTCTTGTTCTTACTACAACAGCTTTGTGGACAGCTCCTTTTTTTACCTTCCCTTTTGGTATTGCGTCTTTTACACTTATTACTATTATGTCTCCAACAGAAGCATATCTTCTTTTTGAACCACCGAGTACTTTAATACATTCAACTCTTTTTGCTCCTGTGTTGTCCGCAACTGTAAGTTCAGTTTGAATTTGTATCATTATTCAATTACCTGCCAAGTTTTTTTTTTTGAAAAAGGTTTACATTCAATTATTGAAACTTGTTCACCTTCTTTAAATTTATTTTTTTCATCGTGAGCATGATATTTTTTTGATCTTTTAATTACCTTTTCATAAAAAGGATGTTTAAATTTCCTTGTAACTTGAACAACAATAGTTTTGTTGTTTTTTGCGCTTGTGACTGTTCCTTTTAAAATTTTTTTTGTCATTTTGAATTTTTTACTGTCGTATATAATCTTGCAATACTTTTCTTAATCTCATTGTATTGAGCGGGATTGTTAATTTGATTATTTATTTTTTTAAACCTGATATTAAATAAATCTTTCTTCAACATTAAAATCTTTTTTTCCGCTTGGTCTTTAGTCAATTTTTTATCCTCTTTTTTTTTTGGCATTATCTTTTTATAAATTTTGTTTTTATAGGAAGTTTAGCTGAGGCTTTATACAACGCTTCTCTTGCAATTTCTTCACTCACTCCATCTATTTCAAATATAATTCTACCAGGTTTAACTCTACAAGCATAGTATTCGGGAGAACCTTTACCTTTACCCATTCTCACTTCGGTAGGCTTTTTTGAAACTGGAATGTTTGGAAAAATTCTCGTCCAAACTTTACCGGTACGTTTCATGTATCTTGTTAATGCTACCCTTGCTGCTTCAATTTGTTTACCGATAATTCTTTCTGGTTGAGTAGCTTTTAGTCCAAACTGACCATAATTTAATTTAACAGCTCTTGCTGCATTGCCATGTATTCTACCTTTGAATGCTTTTCTGTATTTAGTTCTGACTGGCTGTAGCATTTTTCACCCTTTCTTTTTTTTCTTTTTCAACATCTTTAGCCATTAACTCGCCTTTATAAATCCAAACTTTAACACCGATAATTCCATAGGTAGTTAGAGCTTCCGCAAATCCGTAATCTATATCGGCTCTGAGTGTGTGAGAAGGTATACTTCCTTCACGTAACCACTCAGTTCGAGCAATTTCATTGCCTGCTAATCTACCGCTTAACATAACTTTTATTCCTTTTGCGTTAAGCCTCATCGCAGATTGCATTGCTCTTTTCATGGCTCTTCTATATGCAATTCGTTTAACTAATTGTTGTGCTATATTTTCGGCAACTAAATTTGAATTTAGTTCTGGTTTTTTAATTTCTTTTATATTTACGTTAACATCACCATCTGTGATTTTCATAATATTTTTTTTAATTTTTTCTATGTCTGCACCTTTTTTTCCAATTACAAACCCTGGTCTTGATGTATGAATTGAAACAGTGCATTTTTTTGAGGAACGCTCAATAATAATCTCAGAAACACCCGAGTTAATTACGTTTTTTTTAATATAATTTCTAATTTTAAAATCTTCTATTAAATATCTACCAAAATCTTTCTTTTTAGCAAACCATGTAGAATCCCATCCTCTATTAATTCCAAGTCTTAATCCTATAGGATTTATTTTTTGTCCCATTATTTATTTACCTTCTTATTTTTCTTTTCCTCTAAAATTACAGTTATCCTACTAAACGGTTTTTTTATGGGGCTTGCCCTGCCTTTTGCTCTAGGTCTAAATCTTTTCATAACCAATGATTTACCAACATAAGCCTCTTTTATAAACAAATTATCAATATCAAATTGATTATTGTTTTCTGCGTTTGATATGGCAGACTTAACTGTTTTGCTTACATCTTTGGCTATTCTTTTTCTTGAAAACTCTAAGTCTCTCAATGCAACGTCTACTTTCTTTCCTTTAATAAAATTACAAACTAGCGCTAGCTTTCTAGGACTTGTTCTTACATTTTTGTTTATTGCTTTTACTAAAGAAATATTTTTTTCCATTATTTTTTATCCCCATCTGGCTTTGCAGCAGGTGCAGCCGCTTTTTTATCTGCTGGAGTATGACCTTTAAATGTTCTAGTAGGAGCAAACTCACCTAGTTTGTGACCAACCATTTCCTCCGAAATAGTTATTGGTATAAAAGATTTTCCATTATGAATCATAAAGCTATGTCCTATAAAATCAGGGATTATTGTCGAGTGTCTTGACCAAGTCTTAATTGGTTTTTTGTTGGGTTCATTTTTAAGTTTATCAATTTTTTTCAGTAAACTTGGGTGAACAAAAGGTCCTTTCCATATAGATCTAGCCATTATTTTTTCCTTTTATTCCTTCTAGTTATAATAAATTTATCACTTCTCTGAGGTCTTCTTGTTTTTAAACCTTTTGCTGATTGTCCCCACGGAGAAACAGGACTTCTTCCACCAGATGTTTTTCCTTCACCTCCTCCATGTGGGTGATCTACAGGGTTCATCGCAACACCTCTTGTTTGAGGACGTTTTCCTCTCCATCTATTTCTTCCCGCTTTACCAATTTTAACGTTTTTTTGGTCTGGATTTGAAACTGTTCCAATTGTTCCAGTGCAAGCACTATTTACTTTTCTTGTTTCGCCTGAAGATAACTTTAATATGGCATAATCCCCATCATACCCAGATAGAGTTATTGAGGAACCAGCAGATCTAGCAAGTTTTCCGCCATTGCCGGGTATTAACTCAACGTTATGTATAAAAGTGCCTGGCGGTATATCTTTAAGCTCTAGTGAATTACCAGTCTTGATTTCTACATTTTTACCAGCTTCTACGGTATCTCCTATTTTTAAACCTTGAGGTGAAATTATGTATGCTTTTTCTTTGTCTTCATATGTTATTAAAGCAATATAAGCAGTTCTATTAGGATCGTATTCAATTCTATCTACAATAGCTTTCATATTTTTCTTTTTTCTGAAAAAATCAATAATCCTAAATTTATGTTTAGAGCCACCACCCATATGTCTTGAAGTAATACGCCCTGCGTTATTTCTACCACCAGTGACATGCTGGCCTCTAGTTAATGGCTTATATGAAGACCCTTTCCATAAGCTACTTTTATCTACTATTACTGTTCCTCTTGTAGTTTTTGTATAGGGTTTAAATGTTTTTAGTGCCATTATTAAATTCCTGTAGTTAGATCTATACTTTGACCTTTTTTAAGTGTTATTATTGCTTTTTTATACCCACTTTTGATAGATTTTTTTCCTTGCTTCATTTTTAGTTTGGACTTTTGATTAATAATATTTACTTTTATTACATTAACTTTAAAAAGTTTTTCTATATTTTTTTTAATAGTTTTCTTATTAGCTTTTTCATGTACTTTGAAAACAGTTTTATTTTGTTCTGATAAAATTGTAGCTTTTTCAGTGATAATTGGGTTTCTAATCGAGTCTATATGATTAATTTTTTTCATTTAAAACCCTTTCTTGAATTTTTTTTATTGATGAAGACGTCATTATTACGTCTTTATATTTAAATAAATCGTAAATATTAGCACCATCGTCTTTTATCAATTTTACATCTTTAATGTTTCGAGCAGACTTATCTATATTTTTTATTGAGTCACTGTCAGAAATTATTAACACATTCACTAATTTATTTTTAACAAGAAACTTATTGAACTCTTTTGTTTTTTTTATTTCTTTTTTTACATCTGCTAAAATATGTAAATTCTTATCTAAATTCTTTTTTGATAATGTTTGAGCAAGAGCAAGTTTTCTTACTTTTTTATTAATCTTTTTAATTTTGTAGACTGCACCTTTTGGACCATGAGCAACACCTCCACCAACAAATAAAGGTGCTTTTTTACTAGCATGCCTAGCTCCACCTCCGCCTTTTTGAGGTACAATTTTCCTAGTAGAACCTTTTATTTCATTTCTTTGTTTAGTTTTAGCAGTTCTTGGTTTCGCATGATTTAATTGCCAATCTATAACAAATTTAATTAATTTATGATTCACTTTTAGTTTAACTAGTTTATCTGAGATCTCTATTGTATCTGCTTTCGTTCCATCAATGCTTAGAAGAGGAAATTTCATTTATTTCTTTCCTTTCTTAGCGGCAGCAGCTTTAACTTTTGCTTCATATTTTTCTTTAATAGTTTTTCTAGTGACATTTTTTACTGACTCTCTTAATAATACAGTTGAGTTTTTTGAACCTGGTATAGAACCTTTTAAATATAATAAACTATTTTCTAAATCTGACTTTATTACTTCTAAATTTAACATTGTTCGTAATTTATCACCCATGTGCCCAGCCATCTTTTTTCCTTTAAAAACTTTTCCAGGATCTTGTCTTTGTCCTGTAGAACCATGCGACCTATGAGAAACAGAAACACCATGTGAAGCTCTTAGACCGCCAAAATTCCATCTTTTCATTACACCGGCAAAACCTTTTCCTATGGTCTTTGATTTAACATCTAAAAATTTTTTATCTTTAAAGATTTCCAAACCTAGTTCGTTACCCTCTTTGTATTGGTCATTATTTTCTACTCTAAATTCTTTAAGGATTTTTTTAGGTTCCGTATTCTTCTTAGCAAAATAACCTTTCATCTGCTTAGTAAGTTTAGAATTTTTTAATTTGAAAAAACCTAATTTAACCGCACTATAGCCTCTTTTCTCTTTTGAGATTACATCCAAAACTCTACCTTTTTCTACCTTTATAACTGTTACAGGAACAGATTGACCACTATCCATGAATTCTCTAGTCATCCCTATTTTTGTTCCTATTAATCCAATGCTCATAATTTATATCTTTATTTCAATATCTACACCTGAAGCTAAATCTAATTTCATCAAAGCTTCTACTGTTTGCGGTGTTGGTTCAATAATATCTATTAATCTTTTATGTGTTCTTGACTCAAATTGTTCTCTACTTTTTTTATCAATATGCGGAGATCTTAAAACTGTGTACTTTTCAATTCTTGTTGGAAGGGGAATTGGTCCTTTAACTTGAGCGCCAGTTCTTTTAGCAGTATTAACAATTTCTTCAGTAGATAAATCTAGAATTTTATTATCATAAGCCTTCAAATGTATTCTTATATTTTGATTTTCCATAAATTAAGCTAGTTTCTTTGTTACTTCATCCTGTACGTTTTGTGGAACTTTATCATAATGACTAAATTGCATCGTGTATTGAGCTCTTCCTTGTGTGGAAGAACGTAAGTTATTTATATATCCAAACATATTTGCTAGTGGCACAGTTGCATTAATTGCAGTTGCATTACCTCTAGCCTCTGTAGAAGCTACTTGGCCACGTCTACTATTCAAATCACCGATGACATCGCCCATAAAATCTTCAGGCGTAACTACTTCAACCTTCATCATCGGTTCTAACAGTTTCAAAGTAGCTTTTTGACAGGCTTCTCTAAAACACATTCTTGATGCTATTTCAAAAGCTAATACACTAGAGTCAACATCGTGATGCAATCCGTCTAAAATTGTTACTTTGTAATCTATAACTGGAAAACCTGCTAATATTCCGCTTTCTGCAACGCTTAAAACACCTTTTTCAACACCTGGAATAAATTCTTTTGGTATTGCTCCACCTTTAATTTTATTTTCAACTTCACGGCCCTGCCCTGGTTCAAGTGGTTCAACGCTTAAAGTAACTTTGGCAAACTGGCCAGAACCTCCGCTTTGTTTTTTATGAATATAAGTGACTTCTGTTGATCCTAAAATTGTTTCTCTATAAGCAACTTGAGGTGCGCCAACGTTGGCTTCCACTTTAAATTCTCTTTTCATCCTATCTACAATAATATCTAAGTGTAATTCACCCATGCCTTTTATAATTGTTTGTCCTGATTCTTCATCAGAAGTAACTCTAAATGATGGATCTTCTTTAGCTAATCTAGCTAAAGCTTCTCCCATTTTTTCTTGGTCTGCTTTAGTTTTAGGTTCAACTGCAATTTCTATTACAGGATCAGGGAATTCCATTGGCTCTAATAAAATTGGTTTATTTTCATTACATAAAGTGTGTCCCGTTATTGTGTGTTTTAGCCCAGCTAATGCAACTATGTCTCCTGTTGTAGCTTCTTTGATGTCTTCTCTGCTGTTTGCGTGCATTAAAAGCATTCTTCCAACTCTTTCTGTTTTTTCTTTTGAAGAGTTATATACTGAAGTACCAGCTTGTATTTTACCTGAATAAATTCTTATAAATGTTAAAGAACCAACAAAAGGGTCATTTGCAACTTTAAAAGCTAAAGCTGAAAATGGTTCGTTATCATCAAATTTCATATCTAGCTTCTCTTCAGAGTTTATTTTTGTTGCTTCTATAGACCCAATATCTTTTGGACTAGGAAGATAGTCTATAACCGCATCTAATAATGGTTGAACGCCTTTATTTTTAAATGCAGAACCGGTAGTGATAGGAACAAAATTAAATCCTAAAGTACCTTTTCTAATACATTTTCTTAAATCATCTTCTGATGGCTCTTTTCCATCCAGATACATCTCCATTAATTTTTCATCTTCTTCTACAGCAGCTTCAATTAATTCTTTTCTGTAAATATTTGATTTTTCTTTTAGATCATCTGGAATATCGACAATATCAAACTTAGCGCCTAGGTCTTCGTTCTGCCAAATAATTGCTTTCATCTTTACTAAGTCTACTACGCCTTTTAAATCAGCCTCAGAACCAACAGGTAATTGTAAAACTAAAGGTTTGCAACCAAGTCTCTCTTTGATCATATCTACACAACGGTAAAAATCTGCACCAGTTCGATCAAGTTTGTTCACAAAACATATTCTTGGAACTTTGTATTTATCAGCTTGTCTCCAAACTGTTTCTGACTGAGGTTCAACACCTGCAACTCCATCAAAAACACAAACTGCCCCATCTAAAACTTTTAAAGATCTTTCTACTTCAATTGTAAAATCTACATGGCCAGGCGTGTCTATAATATTAATTCTATGGTCTCGCCAAAAGCAGGTTGTGGCTGCAGAAGTAATAGTAATACCTCTTTCTTGTTCTTGCTCCATCCAATCCATTGTTGCAGCACCGTCATGTACTTCACCAATTTTATGACTTTTCCCTGTGTAGTATAAAACTCTTTCAGTAGTAGTTGTTTTACCAGCATCAATATGGGCCATGATTCCAATATTTCTATATTTATCTAAAGTGTACTTAGCCATAATTTTTTACCATCTAAAATGAGCAAAAGCTTTATTTGACTCTGCCATTTTATGTGTGTCTTCTCTTTTTTTTATTGCTGAACCTTTGTTTTGAGATGCATCTAAAATTTCTGCGTATAATTTTTCTGCCATTGTTTTGTTTTTTCTTTTTCTAGTAGCGTCCATTATCCATCTTAATGCCAAAGCTTGAGCTCTTTTAGCTTTTACTTCCACTGGAACTTGATAAGTTGCACCACCAACTCGTCGTGACCTACATTCAAGATTAGGTTTTACGTTTGTTATTGCTGTATTAAAAATTTTTAATGGGTCTTCACTATTTTTTAATTTTATTTTTTCAAGAGCATCATAAAGGATTTTTTCTGCTGTAGATCTTTTACCATCATACATAATAGAATTAATAAACTTTGAAACTACCTCTGAATGAAATTTTGGATCAGGATAGACTTTTCTAACTGGTGCTTTTCTTTTTCTTGACATAAATTATTTCGGCTTTTTTGTTCCGTATAAAGATCTTCTTTTCTTACGATTAGCAACACCTTGGGTGTCTAAATTTCCTCTTAGTATGTGGTATCGAACACCAGGTAAATCTTTTACACGTCCGCCACGCAGAAGTACAACAGAGTGTTCTTGCAAATTGTGTCCTTCACCTGGTATGTAAGCTGTTACTTCAAAACCATTAGATAGCCTTACTCTAGCTACTTTTCGTAAAGCTGAGTTAGGTTTTTTAGGTGTTGTTGTGTAAACTTTAATACAAACGCCCCTCTTTAAAGGTTGTTTTTCAAGAGCAGGAACTTTATTTCTAGCTATTGGTTTAATCCTGCTTTTTTTAATCAACTGATTAATTGTTGGCATAATAATATTTTGAAGTTGAGATAAGGAAAACCTTTGAAGATTTTTTGTTAGTGTTTAAGGTTATAATCTGCCTTACATCTAACATTCAAAATTTGCCGTAAATTAGCATTGAATTGATAAAAGTCAATATTTAAGGGGATTTGATTGATAATTAAGCTGTCTGTTCGGGTACTTCTGTAGCTGATTCTAGCTCTTGTTTCTTTAATTCCTCAAGACGAGCTTTATCTTGTGCCCCAGCTTCTTTGTCCCAACTAATTTTTGTAAGGCCGGTACCGGCGGGAACTAGCCTTCCTACTATAACATTTTCTTTCAAACCTTCTAATGAGTCTACTTTTCCTTTAAGTGAAGCGTCAGTTAATACTCTTGTTGTTTCTTGAAATGAGGCAGCTGAAATAAAGGAGTTAGTTTGTAAAGAGGCCTTTGTTATACCCAGAAGAACTCTTTCGAAAATAGCTGGTTTTTTCTTTTCTTCTCTTAGTTTTTCATTAATTACATTAATATCCAGTAAATCGATTACTTCACCTGATAAAAGATCTGAGTCCCCAGGGTCTTTAATTTCAACTCTTTTTAGCATTTGTCTTACTATTGTCTCTATATGTTTATCATTAATTACAACACCCTGAAGTCGATATACTTCCTGAACTTCAGTAACAAAGTACTCTGTTAGCTTTTCTACACCTAAGACTCTTAAAATATCATGAGGCAATGGAGCTCCGTCTAACAAATACTCACCTTTTTTTATTTTTTCACCTTGGTTAAAATTAACATGTTTGCCTTTAGGAATTAGATAATTAGAAGTCTCACCATTAGTTGAGACTATTGAAATTTTTTGTTTTCCTCTTACTTCTTTGCCAAATTCTATCATCCCATCATTTTCTGCTATAATTGCACTATCTTTTGGTTTTCTTGCTTCAAATAATTCCGCTACTCGTGGAAGACCACCGGTGATATCTTTTGTTTTTGAAGTTTCTTTAGGTAATCTTGCTAGTACATCTCCAGCTGAAATTTTTTGACCATCTTTAACAGATAGAATAGTGTCAGGAACTAAGTAGTATCTAGCTTCATTTCCATCTGCTTTTTTAATAATTTCACCTTTTTCGTTTCTTAAAGTTATTCTTGGTTTTAGTTCAGAATTCTTAGATGAAGACTTCCAGTCTGTAACAGATTTTGATGATAGACCTGTGGCATCATCAAGAGTTTCTGTTAAAGAACTTCCTTCCATTAAATCCATATAATTTACTATACCTCCTGTTTCGGCAATAACTGGAAGTGTATACGGATCCCATTCAGCAATTTTTTTTCCTTTTTCAATCATATCACCATCTTTAAAAAATAATTTTGATCCATAATTAACTTTATAAATTGCTAACTGTCTCTTTTGATCATCTTCAATACTTAATTGAGTATTTCTTCCCATTACAATTATGTTTTTCTTCGAATCTTCAATTAAATTTTTATTAATAATGTTCAACTTTCCATTAGTTTGTGAAATTATTTGTGACTCTTCTTTGATCTGCGCTGTTCCACCTACGTGAAAAGTTCTCATTGTTAATTGTGTGCCAGGTTCACCAATTGATTGTGCGGCGATCATTCCTACCGCTTCACCTATACTAACAAGTTTTCCTCTTGCCAAATCTCTTCCATAACAAACCTGACAAACTCCCTTGGTTGAGGCACAAGTAATAACTGAATATACATTAACTACTTTAACTCCTGCGGCATCAATTTTTTCACAATCAAATTCATCAATTAATTTATCTTTTTTTATTATTATCTCGCCAGTTACTGGGTTTTTAATATTTTCAGCAATTACTCTTCCTAGAACTCTTTCAGATAAACTTACCAGTATGTTTCCACCTTCTATAATTTCAGAAATTGTTACTGAAGATCTTTTTTTTGGGTCACACTCAGCTTTAGTTATCTGAACGTCTTGAGCAACGTCGCACAATCTTCTAGTTAAGTAACCTGAATTAGCTGTTTTTAAAGCTGTATCTGCCAAACCTTTTCTTGCGCCGTGCGTTGAGTTAAAATATTCTAAAACTGACAAACCTTCTTTAAAATTAGCTATAATTGGTGTTTCAATAATTTCTCCAGACGGTTTTGCAATAAGTCCTCGCATTCCCGCCAATTGTTTCATTTGTGCTTGAGATCCCCTAGCACCAGAATCAGCCATCATGTATACAGAATTTGTTTCTATTCTATCATCATCATATATTTTTTCTGCAGATGATATTTCTTTCATCATTTCATTTGCAACTGTGTCAGTGCATTTAGACCAGATATCTACAACTTTATTATATTTTTCCCCTCTAGTGATTAATCCATCAGAGTATTGTTTTTCATATTCTTCGATTTGTTTTTTTGTGCTGCTTATTAAGTTTACTTTTGTTTTTGGAATAATTAAGTCATCTTTTCCGAAAGATATACCTGCTTTAAAAGCATGTTTGAATCCAAGTGTTTTTATTCTATCGCAAAAAATTACTGTTTCTTTTTGCCCACAATATCTGAAAATAGTATCTATAACTTCAGAGACATTCTTTTTAGTCAATAGTTTATTAACTAAAGCAAATTTTATATTATAATTTTTAGGTAAAACATTTGCTAATAAAAATCTTCCAGCAGTACTAGTGTATTTTTCAATTACCATATTACCTTCTTGATTTAAGGTTGAAAAAGTTGACACTATCTTAGAGTGCAAACTGATTGATTTATTTTCTAAAGCTTGATCGATTTCCTCAATATCTGTAAATATTCCTTTAGGTTTTTTTTCGGACTCTTCAGCTTGTGACAAATAATAAATTCCTAAAACTATATCCTGACTTGGAACAATAATTGGTTTGCCATTAGATGGGCTTAAAATGTTATTTGTAGACATCATTAAAACTCTAGCTTCTAATTGAGCTTCTAAACTCAAGGGTATATGAACAGCCATTTGGTCACCATCAAAGTCAGCATTAAATGCAGCACAAACTAAAGGATGAAGTTCGATTGCATTACCTTCAATAAGTTTTGCTTCAAAAGCTTGAACGCCTAATCTGTGAAGCGTAGGAGCTCGATTTAATAAAATAGGGTGTTCTCTTATTATATGCTCAAGGCAATCCCACACCTCGCTCTTTTCTTTTTCTACTAATCTTTTTGCTTGTTTAATAGTTGTAGCCAATCCCAGTTTATCTAAACGCGCATATAAAAAAGGCTTGAAAAGCTCTAGAGCCATTTTTTTTGGTAAACCACACTGATGAAGTTTTAATTCCGGACCTACTACAATTACTGATCTTCCTGAATAATCAACTCTTTTACCTAATAGATTTTGTCTAAATCTTCCTTGTTTACCTTTAAGCATTTCTGCTAGAGATTTTAAAGGTCTTTTACCTGTACCGGTGATTACTCTTCCTCTTCTTCCATTGTCAAATAATGCATCAACGGACTCTTGGAGCATTCTTTTTTCGTTTCTTACAATTATATCTGGAGCTTTCAAATCTAAAAGTCTCTTTAATCTGTTATTTCTATTGATTACACGTCTATATAAGTCGTTTAAATCTGATGTGGCAAACCTGCCTCCATCTAAAGGCACTAAAGGTCTTAATTCTGGAGGAATAACTGGAACTGATTTTAAAATCATCCACTCCGGCTTGTTTCCTGAATTTATAAATGACTCGATTAATTTTAATCTTTTTATTGTTCTCTCCTCAGTTACTTTCGACTTTATGTTTTTTAGAGAATCTCTTAATTTTTGCTGTTCTTTTTTAAGATCTAAATTAACAAGAATTTCTCTAACGGCCTCTGCACCAATTCCTGCTGAAAAAGCATCTTCACCAAACTCTTCTTGGGCTTTTATCAACGCTTCTTCTGAAATAAGTTGTCCTTTTTTTAATGTCGTTAGACCAGGTTCTACAACTATAAAGCTCTCAAAATATAAAACTTTTTCAACTTCCTTAAGCTTCATATCAATCGCCAAGGAAATTCTGCTTGGTAAGGATTTTAAAAACCAAATATGTGCAACTGGGCAAGCTAAATCAATGTGCCCCATTCTCTCTCTACGAACGTTGGATTTTGTTACTTCTACTCCACATTTTTCACAAATAATGCCTCTAAATTTCATTCTTTTGTACTTACCGCACAAGCACTCGTAGTCTTTGACTGGACCGAATATTCTGGAACAAAAAAGACCATCTTTCTCTGGTCTAAAAGTTCTGTAATTTATTGTTTCTGGTTTTTTGATTTCGCCATAAGACCAAGATTTAATTTTTTCTGGGCTAGCTAAAGTTATCTTTATGCTATTAAAATTATTTTCTTGAGTGATGTTTTGATTCTCAAAATTTTTTGTAAGGTTTTTTTCCATTTTTAATTTAATTCTATGTTTAATCCAAGTGCTCTTATTTCTTTAACCAAAACATTAAATGATTCGGGTACTCCAGACTCAAAATTATTATTTCCTTTAACTATAGTTTCATAAACTTTAGTTCTTCCAGCTACATCATCAGATTTTACCGTCAATATTTCTTGAAGAGTATAAGATGCACCATAAGCTTCTAAAGCCCAAACTTCCATCTCTCCAAATCTTTGTCCACCAAGCTGTGCTTTACCGCCAAGCGGTTGTTGTGTGACTAAACTGTAAGGACCAGTTGATCTTGCATGAATTTTATCTTCTACTAAATGATTAAGTTTAAGCATATAAATTATTCCAACAGTTACCGGTCTATCAAATCTTTCTCCAGTTTGTCCATTCCATAAATTTGTTTGACCAGAATTGGGTAGTTTAGCTAAATCTAACATTTTTGTAATATCTTCCGTGCTAGCACCATCAAAAACAGGAGTCGCGATAGGTACTCCGTTAGATAAATTTTGTACTAATTCTGCAACTTCTTTATTAGATAGTTTTGAAATAACATTATCATAGTATGTTTTTCCGTAAATTTCTTTTAACTTTTCTTTAATTTTATCAATCTCTTTATCAAAATTTTTTAAATGTTCTTTTATTTGATCACCTAACTCGGAACACGACCAACCTAAATGAGTTTCTAAAATTTGACCAACGTTCATACGACTTGGAACACCTAATGGATTAAGCACTATATCGACAGGTTTACCATTTTCCATATATGGCATATCTTCAATTGGCACAATTTTACTTACAACACCTTTGTTTCCATGCCTACCAGCCATCTTATCCCCGGGCATTAATCTTCTCTTCATCGCTACAAACACTTTTACCACCTTCATTACGGTAGGTAATAAATCATCCCCTTGTTGAATTTTTGTAACCTTATCTTCAAATCTCAAACGAATATCCTCAGAAGCATTATCAAATTGATTTTTCAATTTTTCTAAATCAGTATTTAAATCTTGTTTTTGTAAAGGTATTTTCCAAAGCTGTTTTAAATTTATATTTTCGAGATCATTTTGATTAAGGGTTGTGCCTGGTTTTAAATCTTTAAATTGTTTGTTGATAGGCTCTCCATTAAGCAAATCTATAGCTCTTAGCTTAATATTTCTATTAAGTATTTCTTCTTCAACTTTCTTGTCTTCTTGGACTACTTCAATCTCCGCTCTTTCAATTGCAATAGATCTTTCGTCTTTTTCTATCCCATGTCTATTAAACACTCTTACATCGATGACTACACCTGAGCTACCTGAAGGTAGTTTTAGAGAAGAGTCTCTTACATCGGTAGCTTTTTCACCAAATATTGATCTTAGTAATTTTTCTTCAGGACTTGATGACGTTTCACTTTTTGGAGTTACTTTACCTACCAATATATCGCCCGGTTTTACTTCAGCTCCTACATAAACTATTCCAGACTCATCGAGGTTTCTCAAACTTTCCTCACTTACATTAGGTATGTCTCTTGTAATTTCCTCAGCGCCAAGTTTGGTATCCCTTGCCATTGATTCGTATTCTTCAATATGAACAGATGTGAATACATCGTCTGTTACACATCTTTCTGAAATTAATATTGAGTCTTCAAAGTTGTATCCTTGCCAAGGCATGAAGGCAACAGTTACATTTTTTCCTAAGGCTAATTCTCCTAGTTTAGTTGCTGGACCGTCAGCGATAATGTCTCCTTTTTTAATTTTGTCGCTAACTTTAACTAAAGGTTTTTGATTAATACATGTATTTTGATTAGATCTTTGAAATTTTGAGAGGTTATAAATATCAACTGTAGACTGAGATAAATCTGTAACATCAGTTGCCTTTACAACAATTCTTTTTCCATCAATTTTATCCACTACGCCACTTCTTTTGGCAACGATAGTTACACCAGAGTCTAACGCAACATCTGACTCTATACCGGTACCCACTAAAGGTGCCTCTGGTTTTAATAATGGAACAGCTTGTCTCATCATATTAGAACCCATTAATGCTCTATTAGCATCATCATTTTCTAAAAATGGAATTAAAGCTGCTGCAACAGATACTAGTTGCTTAGGAGAAACATCAATGTAATCAATGTTATCTCTTGAGGATAATTCAAAATTAAGATTTTTTCTACAGGCTACAAGCTCTTCAGAAAATGAACCGTCATTATTTAAAGAAGAATTTGCTTGAGCTATAGTATATTTTTCTTCTTCTATTGCAGATAAATATTTAATTTCTGAGGTTACTTTGCCATTAACAATTTTTTTATATGGACTTTCAATATAACCAAATTTATTTACTCTACAATAAGTAGCTAAACTATTAATTAAGCCTATGTTTGGGCCTTCCGGAGTTTCAATCGGACATATTCTTCCATAGTGTGTTGGGTGGACATCCCTGACCTCAAAACCTGCTCTTTCTCTAGTCAATCCACCTGGACCTAAAGCGGAAACTCGTCTTTTATGCGTAATCTCAGACAAAGGATTCGTTTGATCCATAAATTGTGAAAGTTGTGATGTAGCAAAAAAATCTTTTAATGATGTTGTGATTGGTTTAGCATTTATTAAATCTTGAGGCATAGCAGACTCAATTTCTAAAAAAGTTGACATTTTTTCTTTTACTGTTCGTTCCATCCGTAAAAGACCTATTCGAAATTGATTTTCTACAAGCTCTCCAACTGATCTTACTCTTCGATTGCCCAAATGATCAATGTCATCTACATCACCTTTACCATCTCTTAGATTAAGCATGAATCTAATTATCGCTACTATATCTTCGGTTTCTAAGATGGTTTTCTTGTGGCTAGTGTTCAAATCTAATTTTGAATTTAGTTTAACTCTTCCAACTTCAGATAAATCATACCTTTCTTTCTTAAAATATAAATTGTTGAAAACATCTTCTGCTACCTCAGGCGAAGGGGCTTCTCCAGGTCTTAAAACTTTATAAATATCATTTAGTGCTTCAGTTTTGTTTATATTTTTATCTATTTTTAAGCTTTCTAAAATATATGGACCTTTGTTAATTGGGTCTATATTGACAATATTAAGCTCCTTATAATCTTGAGCAATAATTTTCTCTAGTTGATCCTCTGTAATATCGAAACCAGCTCCTACTAATAAATCCCCATTTTTATCTTTAATATCACGACCAATATATCTACCAACAATCTGATCATTTGGAATTGAAATAGAGGTTAAACCTTTTTCCTTTAGCTTTTTAGCTATTACAATATTTAGCTTTTCACCTTTACCTAAAACCTTTTTATTATTTTTAGCATCAATTAGGTCGTAAGATAACTTTAAGGGTCTTTTATAATTATCTAAATTAAATTCTGTTATCCAACTTTTAGTTTCCTTTTTATAAGAATATATATTTGTTGAATAAAAAGTTTCTATAATCTTATCTTTAGAAAAACCTAACGCAAATAAAAAAGTAGTTATTGGAAGTTTTTTCTTTCTATCAATCCTAAAATATAAAATATCTTTAGGATCAAATTCAAAATCTAACCAAGAACCTCTACCAGGTATAATTCTACAATTAAATAAAAGTTTACCGCTAGCATGTGTTTTGCCCTTATCGTGATCAAAAAAGACTCCAGGACTTCTGTGCATTTGGTTTACTACTACTCTTTCAACGCCATTTGTTATGAAGGTGGCGCTTGGAGTCATTAATGGAAGATCTCCAATAAAAACCTCCTGTTCTTTTGCAGATAAAATTTGTTTCGTATTTTTTTCTACATCTATGTCATAAACAACCAATCTTAAATTAGCTTTTAAAGCTGCAGAATAAGACAAGCTTCTTTGTTTGCATTCAATAACATCAAATTTAGGTTTTTCTAATTTGTAAGAAATATACTCTAAAGTTGATTTATCATTTCCATCTTCAATTGGAAAAATACTTTTAAAAACTTTTTCGATGCCTTTTGATAAATCGCTTAATTGGTCATTTAAAGATTTTGAGTTAAGAAACTCATCATAAGAATTTTTTTGTACTTCAATTAAATTTGGAATGGATAAACCTTCGACTAATTTACCAAAGTTTTTTCTAATATGTTTCTTTTGAGTAAAAGATAATTGCATTAAATATAAAAAAGTCTTATTGCAAATTTTTACTTTGCAATAAAACTTAGTCTTTAATTTTGTTTACTTTAATTCTACTTTAGCCCCAGCTGCTTCAAGTTTTTTCTTAAATTCTTCAGCTTCTTTTTTAGCTACACCACCCTTAACTTCTTTTGGTGCGGCCTCTACTAAATCTTTAGCTTCTTTTAAACCTAAACCAGTTATTGCTCTTACTTCTTTAATTACATTTATTTTTTTGTCACCTGCGGATGATAAGAAAATTGAAAATTCTGATTTTTCCTCACCTGCTGGTGCTGCCGCGCCACCTGCTGGTGCTGCTGCAACTGGGGCTGCTGCTGTAACTCCCCATTTTTCTTCAAGTTGTTTAGACAACTCTGCTGCTTCAACAACGGTTAAAGTAGAAAGTTCATCTATAATTTTATTTAAGTCTGCCATTTTTAATCCTGTGATTTAATTTTTTAAACTCTTTGCGCGCGCTAAATTAGCAATTTTTGAGCCAGGTGCAAGTAAAATACTCACTAATTTTTGAGCTGGAGTCGCCAATATTCCCACAATTTTAGCTCTAGCTTCCTCTAAAGAAGGTAGTGTGGCAATAACAGACACCTCTTTTTCATCCAAAACCTTTCCGTCCATAAAGCCGGCTATTATTTTTAGTTTATCATTAGTTTTTGAGAATTTTGTTAATATTTTTGCAGTAGAAATCGGATCAGAGGAAATAGCTGCTGCTGTTGGTCCAGTAAAATATTTTTCTAGATCTTTTTTTGATGTTTCTTTAACGGCAATTTTTGTAATTCTGTTTTTAGTTATTTTAAAGAGAATACCATTCTCTCTTAATTCTTTTCTTAATGCATCTAATTCATTTACATTAAGACCTTGATATTGAGCAATCATTACAGATTCATTATCGGTAAAATTTTTTTTCATTTCTTCAACGTAATTTTTCTTTGCTTCTTTTGACATCATAATTTTATTTAGCTCCTAATTTGTAAGATATACCCATCGTTGAAGTTAAAAAAATTCCTTTAATAAATTCACCTTTGATAGTATCAGGTTTTTCTTTTTTTACACTTTCTACAAAATGATTGTAATTCTCTAAAAGTTTTTCAGCAGAAAAACTTTTTCTTCCAATCGTGGATGCAAGATTGCCATCTTTATCATTTCTAATTTCAACTAATCCAGTTTTAATATCTTTTATTGCTTTTACTAAATCCGTAGCTACTGTTCCTAATTTTGGGTTTGGCATTAAACCTTTTGGTCCTAAAACTTTACCGTACTTTCCAATTTTACCCATCATCTCCGGAGTACAAATAAGTTTTGTAAAATCAAATTTTCCTGATGCAATTTTTTCTAGAAGATCGTCTGATCCAACAATATCAGCACCAGCTTTTTTAGCTTCATCGGTCATATCTGGTTCACATAAAACAGCAATTTTATTTTTTTTACCTGAACCATTTGGTAAATTCACAACTGTTCTTAAACTAAAATCGCCACCTTTAGTTTGTTTTAAATTTATTTTTAAGGAGATATCTATGGACTCGTCAAATTTTGTTGTAGAGTTTTTTTTAACTAAATCTAATGCTTCTTTTATGTTAATCTTTTTATCTTTAATAAGATTTTTTAAAATTTCTCTATATCTTTTTGAATTTTTTTTCATGTTTTTATTCTTTTACTTCAATACCCATTGATCTAGCAGAACCGCAAATAATTTTTGTTGCTTCTTTAATATCAAAAGCATTTAAATCTTTCATTTTTTCTTTTGCAATAGCTTCAGCTTGTTTCATTGTAATTGAGCCGGCTACTACTCGACCAGGTTCTTTTGAACCGCTTTTTAATTTTGCTGCTTCTCTTATAAAATGTGAAGCCGGAGGAGATTTTATTATAAAATCGAATTTCTTATCTTTATAAACTGTTATAACTACTGGGACAGGTTTTCCCATAAAAGCTTTGGTTTTTTCATTAAAAGCTTTACAAAATTCCATTATATTTATTCCTCTTTGACCCAAAGCTGGTCCCACTGGAGGAGCTGGATTTGCTTGCCCACCTTTAATTTGTAATTTTACGTATCCCGTTATTTCTTTTGCCATCTAATTTTTCTCCACCTGGTTAAATTCTAAATCTACAGGGGTTGCTCTACCAAATATAGAAACTGACACTTTAAGTCTAGATTTTTCTTCGTCAATTTCCTCAATTAAACCATTAAAAGAGGCAAAAGGACCATCGCAAACCTTAACTTTTTCCCCAATCTCAAAATTAATACCTGCTTTTTGAGTAACAGCACTCTCAGAAACTTGACCAAGAATTCGTTTGATTTCATTATCCGTAATAGGTGTAGGTTTATCAGCTGATCCTAAAAAACCACTTACCTTTTGGAGATTTTTAATCATATGAAAAATTTCTTTTGTAAGCTCAATCTTGATTAAAACATACCCGGGGAAAAATTTTTTTTCTTTCTTGGTCCTTTTCCCTTTTTTAACCTCCGTGACTTGATGGGTGGGAACTAGTATTTCTTCTAGTTTTTCAGAAACTTTATGTTTTTTAAGTTCATCTTTTATAGACTCGACTACTTTTTTTTCAAAACCTGAATAAGCTTGTACTATATACCAATTCATTATTAAAAATTAATTGTTAAGACTAGATTTAATAAAAATCTTAAAATTTGATCAAGAATTAAAAAAAAGATTGCTGCTATTGAAGCTAATGCAAAAACCATAACTGCCCCCATCATTGTATCTTTTTTTGTAGGCCAAGTTATCCTAAAAGTTTCTTGTTTTACTTCCTGAATAAATTTTAGTGGATTTATCATAAATTTAAATAGGTTTGGCAGGAGCGGAGGGACTCGAACCCACAACCTCCGGTTTTGGAGACCGGCGCTCTACCAATTGAACTACGCTCCTAAGCGTTACTTAATTATTTTAGTTACTACTCCAGCTCCAACTGTTTTTCCACCTTCTCTTATTGCAAAGTTAAGGTTTTCATTCATCGCAATAGGTGTGATTAATTTAACCGTGAACTTGCCGTCATCACCTGGCATCACCATTTCAGTGCCCGATGGTAACGTAACTTCTCCAGTTACATCTGTAGTTCTAAAATAAAATTGAGGTCTATATTTTGTAAAAAAGGGAGTATGTCTACCACCCTCCTCTTTTTTTAAAATATAAGCCTGACATTCAAACTCTGTGTGAGGAGTAATAGAACCTGGTTTACATAAGACCTGTCCTCTCTCAACATCTGTTCTTTCTACACCTCTTAATAGTGCTCCTATATTATCACCTGCTTCACCGCTATCTAAAAGTTTTCTAAACATTTCTACTCCAGTGCATACAGATTTTTTTGTGTCTCTAATACCAACTATCTCAATTTCCTCACCGACTTTGATAATACCAGATTCAACTCTTCCAGTTACTACGGTTCCTCTACCAGAGATAGAGAAAACATCTTCAACTGGCATTAAAAAAGGCTTATCTTTTGGTCTATCAGGTTGAGGAATTGTTTCGTCAACAGCTTTCATTAATTCCATGATTGCATTTTTTCCTGTAGCTTCGTCTTTTCCTTCCACGGCGTTTAAAGCAGATCCTTTGACTATGGGAATTTTATCACCTGGGAATTTGTAAGAGGTTAATAATTCTCTAATTTCTTCTTCAACAAGGTCAACCAACTCTTTATCTTTAACAGTGTCAATTTTATTTAAAAAAACAACTATTGCAGGCACACCTACTTGACGAGCTAGAAGAATGTGCTCTCTAGTTTGAGGCATCGGACCATCAGCAGCATTAACTACTAAAATTGCTCCATCCATTTGCGCTGCACCTGTTATCATGTTCTTTACGTAGTCAGCGTGACCTGGACAATCTACGTGCGCGTAATGTCTTTTTTCAGTTTCATACTCAACGTGTGCAGTTGAAATTGTAATCCCTCTTTCTTTTTCCTCAGGGGCTTTGTCTATTTGATCGTAAGCAACAAAGTTTGCTGAACTTGTGCCACCAGCTTCAGATAATACTTTTGTTATTGCTGCAGTTAACGTTGTTTTACCGTGGTCTACGTGTCCGATTGTACCGATGTTACAATGCGGTTTATTTCGTTGAAACTTCTCTTTTGACATTTTATTTTTTCCTCACTTTATTATATTTTAATTTTAATTTTGGAGCGGGTAAAGGGAATCGAACCCTTACATCCAGCTTGGAAGGCTAGCGTTCTACCATTGAACTACACCCGCAATATCCAAACTTATCGCGCCCTTATATTATTAAAGTTTTTAAGTTTGGTGGAGGGGGAAAGATTCGAACTTTCGAAGACCGAAGTCAACGGGTTTACAGCCCGCCCCATTTGACCGCTTTGGTACCCCTCCTTTAATCTTGGGGATACCCACTAACTTAAAAAGCATTTAACAACAAGGGTTTTATAAGCATTTATGAAATAATTGCAATAAATCATTTTACCTTAAAATATGCTAATAAATTGATTAATAAGGCTTTAAAATCATGAAAAAAACGACCTTTTTAATTGTTGGAAAACATGCTGTTTTAGAGGCTTTAAAAAATCCTAATAGAAAAATTGAAAGAGTTTTTTTAACAGAAGATGCTCAAAAAAAACTCAATAGAGAAAATCAAAATTTAAATTTATTTAAAAAAATTAATGTTTTTTACAAATCTAGAAAAGAATTAGATAATTTATGCGGCAGAGATGAAACTGCACATCAAGGATTAGTTGCTGAAGTTGAACAAATAGAAGAAATTACTTTAAAAGAATTTATTATTGATAATAAAAAAAAAAATATTAATTTATTAGCTTTAGAAGAGGTATCCGATCCAAGAAATATTGGCTCAATAATCAGAAGTGCTGTAGCTTTTAATGTTGATGGTATTATAGTTAAAGAAAGATCATATCCATCAAAAAGTAAGCTTTTATATAAGAGTGCTAGCGGTGGTGCCGAACATATTAAAATATTTCAAGTGTCTAATGTAAATACAGCTTTAAAATATTTAAAAACAAAGGAATTTTGGGTTAGTGCTTTTGATGTCAGTGCTCAAAAAGATTTTACTGAACACAAATGGTATGGAAAAAATATTTTACTTTTTGGATCTGAAGGTTATGGAATTAAAACTAAAACTTTAGAAAACGCTGATTTTAAATTTAGAGTAAATATGAACAATAATATCGAAAGTCTAAATATATCAAATACTGTTTCCGTTGTATGTCATCATATTTTTCAATCTATAAAATAAAATAGTAATAAGAACTTATATTCTTTCAATTCATATTTTAGTATATTATAACTAATTTTAAATATTTCTCAAAAAATCAAAACGTTTTAATTAAGTAAATATTATTGAAGAGTGACTGTTTAAAGAATTTTCATGCTAAACATATGAATAGCTTTTTGCACTTATTATTATTAAAAAAAGATATATTATGATTAAAAAAGATATTAAAAATCCAAGTAAAAAATATACTACAAATTATAAAGATATTAAGAAATATTTTAAATATTTTAATAAGAAGCTTTTTAAAAATAAGCTTAATAAGTTTAATGACATTAAAATTAGAAAAATGAAATGTTCTGGTCAATGCGTAGAAAATATTTCTTATTATAAAGGAACAAGTTTTTTTGTTCTCGAATTAAAACCAAGATATAAAAATAGGATAGATTTTTTAAATACATTATCGCATGAAATGTTGCATTTATGGCAACAAACAATAAAACATAATAATGGAAAACATAATAAACTTTTTTTTAGTTTTAAAAACAAATTTAAAAAACTTAATTTAACTTTAAGTTATTAAATAAACAAATCTTTCTGAAATTGTTATAGAAGATAAAATCTAAATTGTACGAAAATAGTTATTTAAGCACAATCAAAAAAAGATTTTGATTAATTCAATTAATCTATTATTGTTTAACTACTTGAAGAATAATAATTTTTATCCTATATATTCTTGAAAGCCCTCATAGCTCAATTGGTAGAGCAATTGATTTGTAATCAATAGGTTCGCGGTTCGAGTCCGTGTGAGGGCACCATTACTCTATTTATTTAATAAACTTATCTCTTTTTTAATTTTTTCTAAAGGACAGGTTAATAAGCCGTTTTGTGGAATATTTGATTTAAATAGTGGCCTTAAATTTATTTGTCTATGTTTTAATTTTATTAATTTTGAAATATTTTTAAACTCATTACCACCTAACAATGGTTTTATTTCTAAAACTTTTGTATTTTTTTTACAAAAACTTAACATCATCATTCCTGCTCCGTACAGACCTACAACAAACCTAGCGCTAGCAAATATTTTTACCTGCTCTTTAAATGAATGTTCTTCCGGCTTAATTACACTAAAACCCTCTGATAATAAAAAATTTTTAATCTGATCTTCATTCAATAAAACACGAAAATTTTTATATTTTTTTAGATTGTTAAAATCTATTAATTTAAGCTGATCTCTGTCTAAAAATATTTTTTTAAATTTATTTTTATATGAGTTTTTTGAAAAAGACGTTTTCAAATAGTTTAAAGACCATTTTTTAACTTTCATGGGTAAATGAAAACAAGGATGAGAAGTTGCATATATGTAGTCAGCACTTATATGCTTGTATTTATTACCGTTAATAATTTGATTTTCATTTATCCCCAAAAGTTTAAGAGATTGTTTTTGAAAGTCATATTTTAGATTTGGAACATAAAATTTATCAATTTTATTTAACTTAAATTTTTTGGAAAAAATTTTTATTCTTGGAATAACATCTGTAAACCAATGAGTAAAATTATTTTTTGATGCTCCACCTGATAGTAAGCTTAATACTTTACCTTTAAATCTTTTTTTTATTTTGGGTGTTCCAATGAATAGAGTTTTATTTTTTTCAATTTCTCCATTAAAGCTATTGATGTGATCTATTTTATAGTATTGCATAGAAGCACTTGATATATATTTATTGCTGCTTATGTATGCTGTGGTGTCATTTGTGTCCGTATAAATAGTTCCATTTAATAACTCAAATATTTTATATCTGTTTTTATTAAAATTGATTTTAAATTCTTTTATAGATGCATCTTTTTTATTTTTTTTTAATAATTTTGGCTTTCCATAAAAAAATTGAAATATCTTAATTATTAAACTTTTGTAAAATTTTTTAAAAAATGATTTTGTTACCAATTTCATCAATTAAGTTTCTTTTCTTAATTGTTCTAATTTTATTTTTTTTTGAAGACTAGCATTTTTATCATAAAGGAGATTAAATTTAATATTCTTTTTTACTTTAACAGTAATTTTTTTAACGTTTCTCATTTCTATATTATCAGCTACGGCGCTAACTGGTCTTTTTATTGGATCTAGATTATGAATAGTTATTTTTGTTTTATCACTAATTATTTTTCCCTGCCATCTTCTAGGTCTAAATGCACTGATAGGCGCAATTGATATTTTATTTGAGTTCAAATCAAGTATTGGACCATGAACAGATAAATTATATGCTGTGCTTCCAGCAGGTGTTGAAATTAAAACACCATCAGAAACTAGTTTTTTAATTATAAATTTTGAATTATTTTTAATAGATAAATTTGCAGCTTGTTTGCTTTGCCTTAAAATTGAAACTTCATTTATTGCTAAATATTTTTTTAACTTGTGGTTGTTACTAGCTGTCATTTCTAACGGAAAAATACTAATCAACTTTGCATCACTTAGATTTCTTAAAAAATATTTTTTTGAAAACCTGTTCATTAAAAATCCATAATTTCCAGAATTTACTCCATAAAACTGTTTATTATTATTTTTTTTATTTTTTTTTAATGTTTGAAGCATAAAGCCATCACCCCCAATAACTATTACAACATTGGATCTATTTAATTGACTCTTATTAAAAATATTTAATATTTTTTTTTTTATAATTAAAGATTTTGAATTTTTATCAGAGATTACTAGAGGTTTTGTCATTGTTAAAATGGTGCCCTCGGCCAGACTCGAACTGGCACTCCCAAAAGGGCAAGGATTTTAAGTCCTTTGTGTCTACCAATTTCACCACGAGGGCACAATTAATTTATTAATAATATGTATATTACTTTTATATTATAATTTTTTTTTTATAAAGTATATTAATCTAGTGAAAAAAATATTAATCTACAATTCAGGCGGTGGTTTAGGAGACTCTATACAAATCATTCCACTAATACTAAGTCTAAAAAATCATTATAGACGATCAAATATTTTCTATTTAGGCGCACATTCTAATCACTTTGAAGGTAAATTGAAGGAATATAATATTAAAGTTCAAACTTTAGAATTAAATCTTAAATATTTTGGTTTTAGATGGTGGCATTTCTTATTTGTTAAAAAAAATTTTAATAAAAAAAATAAGATAAAATTTGATTTGATTATTGACCTTCAAACTAAATTTAGAAATTCACTAATTTTAAAAAAAATACCTCATGTGCAATTTTACTCAACAACTTTCAATAATTTATTTTCAACAAAAAAGATTAAATATAAATCAAAAAATTATATTGAAAATTTAAGTATATTTTTAAATGAAAAAATAAAAACTATTAATTTTAATTGTAGCAAATTACCTAAAAATTTAATCAATGAAGCAAAAAAATTACTACCAAAATCTAATTATATTGGATTTTCAATTACGCAAGGCAATGAATACAGGAAGAAGAGCTGGTCTGTATATAAATTTATTTCACTCGCAAACAAAACATTAATAAAGAATAAAACTCCTGTTTTTTTTATTGAAAAAAATCAGGAACAATTAATTGAAAAAATCAAAAACCAAGTTCCTGAAGCATTATTTCCTGAAGGGAGATCAGGATTATCTTGTCCCGCTCTTGTTACAGCTTTGTCTTCAAGACTAGATCAAGCTATATCAATTGATAATGGTGTGATGCACATGATGGCACTTTCAGATATTCCTATGATAGTATTATTTGGGCCAACAAGCTCTGATAAGTTTGCTCCAAAAAATAATTATACAAAGATATTAGATAGTAAAAAAATTCATGGCACAACTGATATAGAGTCAATTTCAGTAGATGAAGTTTATAAATTAATTTAAATTTTAAGTTTTCTAATTTTTTTCAGTTTTACTAATTTATTAATTGCTTTTTTTGCCATTTTTATTTGTATTATTGAACTTGATCTTATTACAATAGCTACACCAATTTTTCCAAGTCTGAAAAAAGGATAGCTACCAATATCTACAAATTTTTTAAATTTTTTTTGAATTAAACCTAATTCTTTAGAAATATTACTTTCAACAGTATAAAGATTCAGTGTTTTGCTGTGAACTTTTAATCCTTTTATTAGATACCTTTTACAATTTTCAACCATAGAATTTAAAATTGAGGGGACGCCGGGTAAACATATTGCATTTTTTATTATAAATCCTGGTGCTGCGCTTGAAGGATTGTAAATCAATTTTGCGCCTCTTGGCATTTTCGCCATTTTTTTTCGCCCTTCGTTAAATTTATTCTTACCATAATAGTTTTCTAAAATTGTATAAGCCTCATTGTGGTATTCATACTTAACTTTAAAAGCTTTAGCGATTGATTGAGCAGTAATGTCATCGTGGGTAGGTCCAATACCACCAGTAGTAAAAACATAATTAAATTTTTTTGATAAAATTAAAATGTTTTCTACTATAATTTTTTCTATATCTGGAATTATTCTAACTTCATTAACTGTAATTCCACATTTCGAATTCAACCAATTGGAGATAAATGCAATATTTTTATCCTGAGTTCGCCCAGAAAGTATTTCATTACCAATTATTAAAATTGCAGCATATATTTTTTTAATTTTTTTCTTCATAGGAGTTATAAGTATATATGAATTTTGAAAATAAATTTATATCAGGACTATTTATAAAAAGATACAAACGTTTTTTTGTTGATGTTAAAATTAATAATGAAACAATAACAGCTCATTGTCCAAACACAGGGTCTATGTACGGTCTTTTAAAAGCAGGAAATAAAGTATGGGTAAGCAAATCAAATAATCCTAAAAGAAAGTTAAAATATACATTAGAGATTATTGAAGACAATAAATCAAAAGTAGGTGTTAACACTCATTCTACAAACAAGATTGTGTTAAATGCCCTTCAAAATAAGCTAATAAAAGAATTTACGAATATTTCAGAGATAAAACCTGAAACCAAATTTGGAAAGAATACTCGATTTGATTTTTTAATTACTGATAAAAAAAATAAAATATTTATAGAAGTAAAAAATGTTACTTTGTCTAGAAAAAAGGGGTTAGCAGAATTCCCTGATGCTGTCACAACTAGAGGGCTAAAACATATAAATGAACTGATAAAAGCTGCAAAAAAAAATTATAAAATTTTTATACTTTTTTTAATACAAAGAAGTGATTGTGAGACTTTTGATATTGCAAAAGATATAGATCCAAATTATGCAAAAGCTTTAAAGAAAGCTGTTAAAAACAATCTGAATATTCTTTGCTATGATTGTAAATTTACTTCAAAAGGAATAAAACTTAATAAAAAAATAAAGATTAATATATAATGAATAAAGATTTTAAAGAAGCGTTTGAAAAAACTAAAATAGCAGGATTGATAGCTGCGGGTGCTTTAGATGAAGTTAATAAAATTGTTAAAGCAGGAGTTTCTACAGATAAAATAGATAAAGTTTGTTATGAGTATATCAACGATCATCAAGCTTACTCTGCTCCATTGTTTTATAGGGGTTTTCCAAAATCTTGTTGTACTTCGCCTAATCATGTTGTTTGCCATGGAATACCTTCTAATAAAATTTTAAAAGATGGTGATATTGTAAATGTTGATGTTACTGCTTTCAAAGATGGTTGGCATGGAGACACAAGTAGAATGTTTAAAATTGGAGAAATTTCAATTAAGGCTGAAAATTTAATTAATACTACTTACGAGGCGATGATGAAGGCAATTAGCATAGTTAAAGATGGGGTTCACTTAGGTGATATTGGCTCAACAATTCAACAACACGTCGAGAAAAAAGGGTTTTCGGTAGTGCAAGATTTTTGTGGTCATGGAATTGGAGAAACGTTTCATAAGGAGCCAAATATATTACATTACGGAAAAAAAGGTGATGGAGAAATGATAAAAGCAGGAATGATATTTACTATTGAGCCAATGATTAATTTTGGAAATTATGAGACTAAAATATTAAACGACGGCTGGACAGCTGTTACTAGAGATAAATCATTGTCAGCACAATTTGAACATACAATAGGTGTAACAAAAAATGGATGTGAAGTGTTTACTCAGTCAAATAAAACTATTTAAACTTTATGATTGAAAGATATTCAAGAAAAAAAATTAAGAGCATTTGGGAAGATTATAATAGATATTCAATTTGGTTAGATATTGAGCTAGCAGCAGCTGAAGCTATGGAAAAGTTAAAAATTATTCCTAGTGGTATTGTAAAAAAAGTCAAATCAAAAGCAAGAATTAATCCTAAAAGAATTCTTCAAATAGAAGAAAAAGTAAAACATGATATCATAGCTTTTTTAACTTCAATCACAGAAAAGGTTGGTAAAGAAGCAAGATTTTTGCACAAAGGAATGACTTCTTCAGATGTGTTGGATACATGTTTTAATATTCAGTTAAAACAGTCGGGAGAAATAATATTAAAAGATATTGATCAATTACTTGGATCCATAAAAAAACAAGCTCTAAAACACAAGTTTACCTTATGCATTGGAAGAAGCCATGGTATTCATGCAGAACCGATTACATTTGGTTTAAAGATGTTAACATTTTACCAAGAATTTTTGAGAAACAAAAAAAGACTTGAAAATTCGATTAAAGAAATATCAACTTGTGCAATTTCAGGAGCAGTTGGAACTTTTGCCAATGTAGATCCAAAAGTTGAGAGTTATGTTGCAAAAAAACTAAAACTAACTGTAGAACCTATTTCTACACAAGTGATACCAAGGGATAGACATGCGCAGTTTTTCTCCACACTAGCTATTATTGCAAGTTCAATAGAAAGATTTGCAGTTGAAATAAGACACTTACAAAGAACAGAGGTTCTTGAGGTAGAAGAATTTTTTGGTAAAAAACAAAAAGGTTCATCAGCCATGCCGCATAAGAAGAATCCAATCTTAAGTGAAAACTTGACTGGATTGGCAAGGTTAATTAGATCAAGTGTTGTACCTGCTTTGGAAAATGTTGTTCTGTGGCATGAAAGAGATATTTCTCATTCAGCAGTTGAAAGAAATATAGGGCCAGATGCTACTATAGCTTTAGATTTTGCTCTAAATAGATTAAGCAATATGGTTAAAAGTTTAAATATATATCCAAAAAATATGAAAAAGAATTTAGATATTACTAATGGTGTGTTTTTTTCACAAAGAGTTCTTTTAGAATTAACTACAGTTGGTTTTACAAGAGAGGAGTCATATAAAATTGTGCAAAAAAATGCAATGCAAGCATGGAAAGAAAACTCATCATTTTATGACAAAATTGCATCTGATAAAAAAATTACAAATAAAATATCTGTTAATAAACTAAAAAAGCTTTTTGATTTTGGTTATCATACAAAAAGAATTAATATAATTTTTAACAGAAGTTTAAAAAAATAATCAAATGAATAAAGGCAAAAAACTATACGAAGGTAAAGCTAAAATTCTTTATGAAACAAAAGATAAAGATTTAGTTATTCAACACTTTAAAGATGATGCTACTGCTTTTAATAATTTAAAAAAAGCAAGTGTGGAAGGTAAAGGTGTTCTTAACAATAGAATATCTGAATATATTTTAACTAACCTTGCTCAATGTGGAATTAAAACTCATTTTATAAAGAGATTAAATATGCGGGAACAGTTAATTAAAAAAGCCGAAATATTTCCTATAGAATTCATAGTAAGAAATATTGCAACCGGCTCACTTACAAAAAGACTCGGTATTCCAGAAGGAACTGTTCTGGATCGACCATTATTGGAATATTGCTTCAAAAAAGATGAGCTTAATGATCCTTTAATATCTAAGGAACATATTTATTCTTTTGGCTGGGCCACAGAAAAAGAAATTCAGACAATAGATAAAATGACTTTGAGAATTAATGACTTATTATTAGGTTTGTTTAGAGGAATAGGTGTTAAACTTGTGGATTTTAAAATTGAATATGGAAAAACTTGGAATAAAGATAACGAAGAAAAAGAAATAGTTCTAGCAGATGAAATAAGCCCAGACACGTGTCGTTTATGGGACTCTAAAACTGAAAAAAAACTAGATAAAGACAGATTTAGAAAAGATTTAGGCAATATCATTCAAGGATATCAAGAAGTTGCAAGAAGATTGGGTATTATGCCTGAAGAGACAAATATAAGTGAAGTTAATTTTGGAAAAACAATTCCAATAAAATTCAAAAAGAAATAAATTGAAATTTTCTGTAACAGTTATTCTTAAAAAAGATGTTTTAGATCCTCAAGGAAAAGTTGTTGAAAACACCTTGGCCAGCATGGGCTTGAATAGCATAAAAAGCATAAGACAAGGCAAATTTTTTCAAATAGAAGTTGATGAAAAAGATCATACAACTGCCGAAAAAAAAGTTGATGAAATGTGTAAAAAACTTTTAGTTAATCTTATTATTGAGGATTATAAAATTAGTAAAATTTAATGAGATCATCTGTAATTGTTTTTCCAGGTTCTAATTGTGATAGAGATATAGCTATCGCTCTAGAAAAAATGCAATTTAAAAACCAAATGGTATGGCATAAAGAAACTAAATTACCTAAATCTGATTTGGTTGTTTTACCTGGTGGTTTTTCCTATGGAGATTATTTAAGATCTGGAGCTATTGCAGGAAAATCATTGATTATAGATGAAGTTGTTAAAGCTGCAAACTCTGGTTGTCTAATTTTAGGTATTTGTAATGGATTTCAAATTTTAACTGAAACAGGTCTTCTTAAGGGAACTTTGTTAAGAAATAAAAACTTAAAATTTATTAATAAAGACGTTCATATTAAAGTAATGAACAACAACACAAAGTTTTCCAATAAATATAAAAATAACCAATTATTAAAAATTAATATTGCACATAACGAAGGAAACTATTTTACAGACCCCAAACATTTAGATGAACTAAATAAAGAAGGCTTAATTGCTTTTAAATATTGTGATGAAAAAGGAAATATAAACAATGGCACAAATCCTAATGGATCTTTGGAAAATATTGCAGGAATTTTGAATTTAAAAAAAAATATCTTAGGAATGATGCCTCACCCAGAAAGAATGATTGATGATATTATATCAAATAAAGATGGGATTAATCTATTTTCAAGCTTGCTTAATTAAATGAAAATCACTGCTCAAATAGTTGAAAAACATGGATTAAAGCTCGAGGAATACGAAAATATTAAAAAACTTTTAGAAAGAGAACCTAACTTTTTAGAACTTGGAATTTTTTCAGCAATGTGGAATGAACACTGTTCTTACAAATCTTCTAGAGTACACTTAAAAAAATTACCCACTAAAGGAAAACAAGTAATTCAAGGACCAGGGGAAAATGCAGGTGTGATTGATATTGGTGATAATGATGCAATAATTTTCAAAATAGAAAGTCACAACCATCCCTCTTATATAGAGCCGTATCAAGGTGCTGCAACTGGTGTGGGAGGAATATTAAGGGATGTTTTCACTATGGGTGCTAGACCAATTGCTTTATTAAACTCAATTCATTTTGGTGCACCAGAACACCCTAAAACTAAAAGCTTGTTAAATGGTGTTGTATCTGGAATTGGTGGTTACGGAAATTGTATAGGTATTCCTACAGTTGCAGGGGAAACTAAATTTAATGATACCTATAACGAGAATATTTTGGTTAATGCAATGGCAGTCGGTCATGCCAAAAAAGACAAAATTTTTTACTCTAAGGCAAAAGGCTTAAATAAATCTGTAGTTTATGTAGGGTCGAAGACTGGTCGAGATGGAATCCATGGAGCATCGATGGCTTCTGCAGAATTTGATGAAAATTCTGAAGAAAAAAAACCGACTGTTCAAGTTGGAGATCCTTTTACTGAGAAACTATTAATGGAAGCCTGTTTGGAATTAATGAAAGATAATTCAATTATATCTATTCAAGATATGGGTGCTGCTGGTCTAACATCTTCAAGTGTTGAAATGGCTTCTAAAGGAGCCCTTGGGATAGAACTTGATTTAGATAAAGTTCCTTGTAGAGAGGAAAATATGACACCCTATGAAATAATGCTATCTGAAAGTCAAGAAAGAATGCTTATTATATTAGAGGATGGAAAAGAAAAAAATGCGAAGAAAATATTTGATAAATGGGATTTAGATTTTGTTGTGATTGGAAAAACCACTAATACTAATAAACTTACTTTAAAATTTAATAATAGAATTGAAGGTGAAATTCCTATTGATGCTTTGGCATCAAATGCACCACTTTATAACAGGAAATGGGTTAAGAAAAAAATTCAAAAAACTAGAATTGATTTAAAAAAACTTAAAAAGATAAAGATTGAAGATGCATTAATTAAAATTTTATCAAGTCCTAATCATTCTAATAAAAGTTGGATTACTAATCAGTATGATCAAAATGTTATGTGTGATACTGTTCAAAAATCTGGGTCAGATGCTTCAATAATTAGGATTCATAACAAAGACAAAGCAATTGCTGTATCAGTTGATTCTTCTGCAAATTATTGTAAGGCTTATCCACTAGTAGGCGGTAAACAAATTGTTTGTGAAAATTGGAGAAATTTAATTACAGTTGGTGCTAAGCCTTTAGCAATAACAAATTGCTTAAATTTTGGTAATCCAGAAAATAAAGAAATTATGGGAGAATTTGCTGAATGTTTAGAGGGTATTAAAGAAGCTTGTGAATTTTTAAATTACCCTGTTGTTTCAGGTAATGTATCTTTTTATAATGGTACTAATAAAAAAAATATCTACCCTACACCAGTAATTGGTGGTGTGGGTTTAATAAAAAAATTATCAAAACCTCTTAATCATAATTTTAAAAAAAACAACAGTACTGTAATACTAATAGGAAAAACTTTTGGACACCTGGAACAAAGTTGTTTTTTAAAGGAAAATTATTCAATAAATGAAGGTATGCCCCCAGAAGTAAATCTTTTAAATGAAAAAAATAATGGTGAAACTTTATTAAAATTAATAGATAAAAAATTAATACTATCATCTCATGATGTTTCAAACGGAGGTTTAATTACTGCCTTATCTGAAATGTCAATTGGATCTGAATATGGAATAAAAATATTTAAACCTAAAAAATTAACAAATCTGTATGAATATTTTTTTGGAGAAGATCAAGCAAGGTATATTGTTGAAATTGAGACAAATAACTTAGGGAAAATCGAAAAAATTTTAAAAGAAAACAATACTTATTATGAAAATATCGGTTTAACTCAAAAAGAATTCTTTGAAATCGAAAAGGAATTAAAAATTAGCACAAATGATTTATTTAAAATTAACAACGAATGGTATAAGAATTACTAATGCCTTTGCCTGTTGATGAAATAACAAAACTAATTAAAGAGTTAATTCCAGATGCCTCAATAGAAATTAAAGATTTAATGGGTGATAGCAATCATTATGCAGCTACAATTAGATCTTCTTTGTTTAATAATTTAAGTAAGATTGAACAACATAAACTTGTTTACAAATCTTTAAAAGGTAAAATGGGTAATGAATTACATGCTTTATCAATAACTACTGAAGGAAAATAATGGATACACTTAAAAAAATTGAGAGTTTAATTAGTGATAACGACGTATGCTTATTCATGAAAGGAACACCTGACGCTCCTCAATGCGGTTTCTCAATGGCTGTATCTAATGTTCTTAAGCATCTAAATGTTAACTTTAAAAGTATAAATGTTTTAGAGGATGAGCAATTGAGAGAAGGTATAAAAAAATATAGTGATTGGCCGACTATACCTCAACTTTATGTAAAAAAAGAATTTATTGGCGGGTGTGATATAGTAAAAGAACTTTTTGAAAAAGGTGATTTAAAAAAAATTTTAATAAATAAAAATATTTTAGAAAATTAAAATGAGAAGTTATATTTACAAAACAATTATAGCTGTCATTGCGCTTATAGTAGTATTCGAATTTACGATTGGTAAAACTTTAGATAAAATTACTGCGCAAACTAATATATTATTAACAAAAGAAGGTAGAAAAGGAATGGTTGTTAGTATTAAGAATGAAATGAAAAAAGCTGTAGAAAAAGAGAATTACCTTAAGCAGGATGAAAGAGTGTTAATTAATAAATTTATTAACAAAATAAAGAGTGAATTAAAAAACGTTGAGTAAATTTATAAAACAATTTTTTCACAAAATAAAATTATTTCATAACATCTACATAAAATATAGATATCCTATAAAAAAAAAATCATACTCAATGGAAAAAGAGGATTTAATTATTCTTAACTATTTAAAAAATACAAAAGATGGTTTTTATGTAGACGCTGGATGTTATCACCCTATTCATTTGAGTAATACATTTTTATTACATAATAAAGGATGGAGAGGTATCAATATTGATTTGAGTGAGTATTCAATTGATTTATTTAATTATTTAAGGCCTGATGATATAAATATTAATGCAGCTGTTTCAAATACTAATGGAAAAGTAAAATTCTATTACCAAAAAAAAATAAGCCAATTAACCACTGTCAAAAAAGATGTTTCGTTAAAAAGAATGCAAGGGCCTATTAAAGAAAAAAATATTAATTGCTATACATTAAATACAATTATAGAAAATACAAAATTTAGAAATAAAAAAATTGATTTTTTAAATATTGATATAGAAGGTGCTGATTTTGAAGCATTAACATCACTGAATTTTAATATTTACAAACCAAAAGTCATTTGTGTTGAAATAGACAATACAAATATAGAAAATTCAAAAATTTATAATTTTTTAAAAAATCTTAATTATAAAAAAAAATGGTCTAGTAAATCTAACATAAGCCATATTTTTACAGAAAACCTTTAAATTAAATCTATCTACACTCTAGAAGTTTTGCTGTAATAATCTTTTTTTTTTGAAACAGCAGTTTAAAACTTGCTTCATACATAGAGAAGCATTTATAGGGAGTGCTTTTTTTTAGATTCCTGACATTTTGAACAGCAAGGAAAGGTCGTTTATAGTTTGTATCTATTTTTTGCCAAGCATCGAAACAGCTAAAATTAGTATCATTTAAAAAATGTCGAACACTGTGCAACGGATTAGCTAAGATACATGTTTCTTGATTGATGTTCGTTTTTAAATAATTGGCAACTTCTCTTCCGCTGATACCTTGGTATTCTAGTTCAAAATTTTTAGTCAAATCAACATATCTCGCTGGTATGTTAAACCAAACATATTGGTATGGATTGATTTTAATATTTTCAAAAATAAATAAAGAAAGACTTAAAACACCAAGTAAATAATAAAGATATTTAGAAAAAATAAATAAGGAAACTAAACCTGCTATCAAAATTAAAGGTAATAAAAACATTACTTGTCTTATTTCATCATATAAGTGAACTTTTTTTAAGATAAGAATTAGTGGAATTATTAATATCGTTAATAAAACGCTTCCATAATAAATAGATTTTTTTTTATTTATAAAAATTTTATTTTCTACAAAAGGTATAGTTATTAACCCAATCAAAATAATAAGTGGAACTTTTACTAAAAACCATATTGGCAAATACGTTACTGGTAAGTTTTTAGAGTACATAGTTTCACCTAATGTGTTGGTTCCAACGTTGTTAAAATGACTAATATTTATTTTGAAAGTTTCAATCAATAATGAAGGATCAATCCAAAAGATTGGATAAAATATAAATAAAAATAAAATTGTAAAAAAAATAAAAAGAATAATCTCTTTAAAAAACTTTTCTAAAAATAATAAAAAATTAATTTTAAATACACTTAAAAAAATTAATAAAGATATGCTATACTGTATAAAGATAAGTAAACCAGAAATTCTGATTGATAATAAATATGAAGTCATGATTGATAAAAAAAATATACTTTTAAGACTTAATTTTTGATTGTCTGATAGTTTTTCAAAAAGATTAAAGCTTATGTAAGTACATACTAACCACACTGACATGAACGGCACATCTTTTGGACTGAACATAGCTTGTCCAAATAAATAAGGATAGGTTAGATATAATGCGCAACCTAAAATACAAAAATTTTCATTATCAATTAGTTTTCTTAAAATAAGATAGAAAATTATTCCTGATATAAAAAAAAATAGAAAAACTACAAAATGCTTAGATAATAATTTTGCACCATAAAGATCTAAATTTTTATTATTTTTAAGGAAGTCTTTTAATATGAATTGAATTGGTTGTGAAATTAACTGAAATCCTATCCCATAACCAACAAAACGCTTAACCTCTTTATCAAATTTTAATCTATTAAATTCTTTTTTTCCAAATCTTGTGTTGGAAATTTCTTGGATTACTTTTATATTGAAATTCCAATTTAATTCTTCATAATTTTCATCAAATGAAATTCCTGAATTTATGGAGTTTGTAGATCCGACAAAAAAATAAAAAAATAAAAAAAATATTAAAGTTAATTTTTTTTTTAATATCATTAAGATATAAATAACATAATCATGATAAAAAAAATCTTTTTTTATAATTAATTAAAGTGTTTAATTAGGAGATTTATCTAGAGTAATATTCAATTACTAAACTAGGTTCCATTATTACTGGAAAAGGTACTTCTGAAAATTTAGGTACTCTTACTAATTTTGCAGTTTTATTTTTATCATCGAGTAGAATGTATTCTGGGACTTCTCTTTCTTTACTTTGCAACGAACCATCTATCACTGTTAGCTTTTTTGATTTTTCTCTGATTTCTATTAAATCTGAACTTTTAACTATATAGCTTGAAATGTTGACTCTTTTTTTATTAACTGTGATATGTCCATGATTAATCATTTGACGAGCAGAAAAAACTGTTGGAGCAAATTTAGCTCTGTAGATTACAGTATCAAGTCTACTTTCAAGTAAAGCAATTAAATTCTCTGTAGTATCGCCTCTTTTTGAAAGTGCTTTTCTATAAATATTTCTAAATTGTCTCTCATTAATGTTTCCATAATAGGCTTTTAATTTTTGTTTAGCTTGTAATTGAATCCCGTAGTCTGTGGGTTTGCCTTTTTTATTTTGGCCATGTTGACCCGGAGGGTAAGCTCTGGAATTAAATGGGCTTTTTGGTCTACCCCATATATTTGCTTTAAGCCTTCGATCAACTTTATGTTTAGATTTTAGTCTTTTTGTCATATTTGATAAATGAGTGTTTATAAGCTTTAGAGTTAATTTGTCAATTAAGCTTTAACGTTATTTTTTACTTAATGAACTGATAATACTAGCTAAAATCCTCAATTCTTTGTCATTCGGTTCTAGTCTGTAGATTAAATTATTAATATTCAGCATCATCGATTGTTTCTTTTCAAAAGGGATAAAAAAGTCTTTTTTTTCGAGAAGATTTATTAAGTGACTAACAACAGAATAAATTTTTGATTTAGAAGATATTTTTAAATTTGTACTAAACTTTTTTATTTTTTTTTTACTTATAGTTTTAAATATTTCATAACAAACAATAGTTAAAGAATGAGATAAATTTAAAGATTTAAATTTAGGTGAAGTAGGAATTTGTAATATAAAATTTGAATATGATAAATCCTTGTTAGATAAACCTGATGCTTCTGGTCCAAACATCAAACCAACATTGCAATTTTTTTTTTTTTGAATAATTTGTTTAAAATCTTGTAGTAAAATATGTTTTTTATTTATATCTCTTCGTCTTGCGCTTAGTGAAATTATTAGATCGTAACTCTTAATTGCATCTTCAACACCATCAAAAACTTTAGTTTTATTTATTATGTCTAAAGCTCCAACTGATGTAGCTTTAGCTTTGTGGTTAGGAAAATTAATTTTTGGACTTACAATATGCAGTTTTTTAAAACCAAAATTTTTCATTGAACGTGCACATGCACCAATATTTTCTCCTAGCTGAGGTTTAACTAAAATAAAACCAAATTTATTTTTCATTAATATTAGCGGGTGCTTTTTCTTTATAAAGTTTATAATCTAAACTATCTATTAAAGCCTTAAATGAAGCTTCGATAATGTTAGGAGATACTCCTATAGTAAACCAACTCTTTCCTGATTTGTCAGTGCTTTCGATTAAAACACGAGTTGTTGCTTCTGTTCCCGTATTTAAAATTCTTACTTTATAATCCAACAATTTTAAGTCTGAAAAGAAATTATAATATTTTTCTACTTTTTTAAAATTAGATCTTATTGCATTATCTAATGCATTTACTGGACCATTTCCCTCACCGTTACATTCGATTTTCTTTCCATCAATTATAAAAACAACATTAGCTTTGGTTAAAATTTTTTCAGATTTTGAAACATTTACATTGTAGCTTTCTACTTTTAAATATTCAGGAACTTTACCTAATAAGCGATTTGCTAATAGTTCAAAAGAGGCATCAGCGCCATCGTACGAATATCCACTAAACTCTCTTTCTTTAACTTCATTAAGAATTTTTTGTACTTTAATATCTTTTGAGTTTATTTTAATTCCATAAGCTTCTAATCTTGATAAAATATTTGATCTTCCAGCTTGATTAGAAACAATAATATTTCTAAGATTGCCAACTGACTTTGGGTCAATATGTTCGTATGTTTTTGGATCTTTCTGAACAGCAGAAACATGCAAGCCACCTTTGTGGGAAAAAGCCGAGGCTCCTACATATGGTAAACTTTTGTTTGGTTTTCTATTTAATAACTCATCAAGTAATCTCGAACACTCTGTTAGTGAACTTAATTTTTCCTTTTTGATATTTAATTCAAATTTTTCTGTGAATGATTTCTTTAATGAAAGTGTTGGTATAATTGACATTAAATTAGCATTTCCACATCTTTCACCTAGCCCATTTATAGTACCTTGAACTTGTCTCACGCCAGCTTGAATAGCTGTTAAAGAGTTTGCTACTGCATTTTCTGTATCATTATGTG
>JADHRE010000019.1 GCA_016777595.1 Candidatus Pelagibacter sp. | reverse complement strand
TAAAATTCATTAATAAATTCAGAATTATTTCCCGCTAAAAAGGATGTTTTTTTAAATATTGTGTTATTGTTAGAAGATGACATTAAAAATTTATTCTAACATAAATTAATAAAAATCAACCATTAAGTTTTTGATAAAGAGTCTTTCCAATATCAGCTGGGGATTTTGAAATTGTAATTCCTGCCGATTTCATTACTTCTATTTTATCTTCTGCGCCACCTTTTCCCCCTGAAATAATGGCACCAGCATGACCCATTCTTCTTCCTGGAGGAGCGGTTAAGCCTGCAATAAAGCCAACCATTGGTTTTTTTGTTTTTTCCCTCTTTATAAATTCTGCAGCCTCTTCCTCCGCTGTACCACCTATTTCTCCTATCATAACTATTGATTCGGTTTCATCATCTTTTAAAAAAAGTTCTAAACAATCAATAAAATTTGTCCCGTTAATTGGATCTCCACCTATTCCTATACATGTAGATTGGCCAATCCCATTTGCTGAAGTTTGCGCCACAGCCTCGTAAGTTAATGTTCCTGATCTTGAAACTATTCCTACTGTTCCTTTCTTATGAATATTTCCAGGCATAATACCGATTTTACATTCGTTTGGTGTAATAATTCCTGGACAATTAGGCCCTATTAATCTCGAACTACTTTTATTTAAAATTTTTTTTACCTTGAGCATATCTAATACCGGTATACCCTCTGTAATACATACAATTAATTTTATCTCGGCTTCTATAGCTTCAATAATTGCAGCACCAGCAAACTTAGGAGGCACATAAATCATTGTGGCATCCGCGGATGTTTTTTCTTTTGCCTCTTGCACAGTATTGAAAACTGGTAAATCTAAATGTTTTTGTCCTCCTTTTTTAGGTGTTACACCTCCCACTAATTTTGTTCCATATTGTAAAGCTTGTTCAGAATGAAATGTTCCGTGTGTACCGGTAAAGCCTTGGCAAATTACTCTTGTATTTTTATTAACTAAAACTGACATTATTTTATAGCTTCAACAATTTTTTTTGCAGCGTCATTTAAATCAGATGCAGATAAAATCTTTAAATTTGATTTATCTAATATTTTTTTTCCTTCCATAAAATTTGTTCCGGCTAATCTTACAACTAAAGGTACTGATAAATTAGTTTCCTGAGCTGCATCTACTACTCCTTGGGCAAGAACATCACATCTCATTATACCTCCAAAAATATTTATAAGAATACCTTTTACATTTTTGTCTGACAGTATAAGCTTAAAAGCTGCAGCGACCTTTTCTTTTGATGCTCCTCCTCCTACATCAAGAAAGTTTGCAGGTTCTTTGCCGTAAAGTTTAATTATATCCATTGTGGCCATAGCTAAGCCCGCACCATTTACCATGCAACCTATTGTGCCGTTGAGTTTAATGTATGCAAGGTCATGCTTACTAGCCTCAATTTCAGCAGGGTCTTCTTCGTTCAAATCTCTAAGCTTTAATATTTCAGGTCTTCTAAAAATTGCATTATCATCAAAATTCATTTTTGCGTCTAAACAAATAAGTTTTTTTTCTTTTGTTATTATTAGAGGATTTATTTCAATTAAACTTGCATCCTTCTCTAGTATTATTCTATAAAGAGATTTGATTAATTTTATCGCAGTTTTTTTTTGCTCGTTATCAAATTTAAATATTTCTAGAATTTTTTCGATTTCAATTTCTGTTGGACCATCTTTTTTAAAATCTATTTTATTTGTAATAATTTTATTAGGAGTTTCTAAAGCCACCTTTTCGATATCCATACCACCCTCTGTGCTACTGATAAATGCTATTTTTGAAGTTTCACGGTCTATTAAGCATGATAGATAAAACTCTTTTTCAATGTTTGAAGCTTCTTCGATATATAATCTTTTAACTTCTTTTCCTTCTGGTCCAGTTTGATGGGTAATTAAAATTTTGCCCATCATATTCTTTGCCTCTATATTCAATTCATCTATATTTTTGATAAGTTTTACACCGCCAGCTTTTCCTCTTCCACCTGCATGTATTTGAGCTTTCAAAACATATTCTTTGCTTTTTAATTTCTTTATTTCTTCATTAATTTTATCAATTGATAAGATAACAACGCCGTTAGAAACTGGAGCCCCAAATTCTTTTAAGATTTCTTTAGCCTGATGTTCGTGAATATTCATTTTGAAAGTACTTATATTAACTTTTAGTAAATTTTACAATCTTAGTTATAACAGGACGAAATGTCGAACTTATATAAAACATCTTCTATTTTATTAAAATTAGCACAATCTTTTGGCAATTTTTTAAATATCTCTTCAAATAAATCTAATTGGTATTTTCCTAAACTTATATCAATATAAATAATCTCAATCTTATTTTTTATAATTTTATCATAATTAAAAAGTAAATAGTTTTTATAATAAGGATTTGATTTAGATGGATGTGCCACTGGAGTTCCGTACCACCTGTTTGGTGAATGTAAAGATTTATTTAGAATTGAGGAAAAAAATTGATAATTTGAAACGAACATTATTTTTTTTTTTTCATTTTGCAAAATTTTTTTAAAAATTAATAATTTGTTAATTTCGGTTTGTTGGTCAGATGAATATTTTCTTGAGATCCACTTTAAACCCTTTAATTTTGAATCTATTTGTTTGGCTTCAAAAAAATTTGATAAGTTTATATTTTCAAGATCTAACATCTTTCTTTCCTCATTAAATCTAAAATGATATTTAATTGTTACTAACAAGCAAAATAAAAGCAGAAAGAGATTAAACCATTTTACAAGTTTAAATTTTTTTATATTGCTTTGTATAATTGCACATAAAAAAGGTATTAAAAAAAAAATAAAAATAAAATTAAGTGTTAACCATTGATGAACTATAAGCAGGACTGTAAAAAAAATAAAATTAAAATTTATAAAAAAATTATTTTCACTAGTGTAATCTTTTTTAAATAATAGATTTTTTAAAAAAATAAACACTAACGGTAAAAGAATTATGTGTAAAAATTTAAAAGTTGAAACTCCCTTATTAAAGCTCAGCTCCCATTCGTTTATCCTACTTGCGCCTATGGTTCTTGGATAAAGAAAATATTGGCTTAAGAATTGATTGATATCAATATTAAAAAGCGAAATAAACAATATCAATAAAACCATTGAAACAATAGATCCTAGAATAATTGGTGATAAGAAATATAAATTTTTTTTTACATACAGATAAATTAAAATATTAAACATAAAAGCTAAAATGATATATGCAGCTGGGGTTTGTTTGCAAAAAAAAGCAATAAAAAATAATATTGGTATGAAAAACCAATAAATTTTATTTTTTGTTTCTAGTCCGTAGATAAAAGATATAATTGCAAAAAGTGAAAAAAAAGTTGAGTAATGATCTGGAAAAGGGGTCCCCATTGAGGGATTTGCTAAAATTGCAATACAAATTGCGTAAAAAAAAGAATATCCATAAGCTAATCCAATTTTTTTAAAAAATAAAAAGCTCACTAAGGTTAATATTAAATTTACCATCGAACTATTAAGCATGTAGCTTTTCCAGCTCACACCAAATATCGAAAAATAAAAAGCTTGTAAAAAATCTATAAATGGACCGCTTATAGTCCAATAGTCAATAAAAGGTATTTCCCCTTGAGTAATTCTATAACCAGTATCAAAATGGGCGAACGTGTCTATAGGTAAAACTCCTAGTGACCCGTAATAGTAATTTACTAATACAGCAACTAAAGAAAGTAATAAAATTAAAGAAAAAAGTTTAAGTTTAATTATCATCTAAAATTATTAAATTTAGCGCTAAATATACCGGAGCCATCAGCTGAAATAAAAAAAGTATTATTTTTTTGATAAAGTTTATTATTTTTTTTTCCAAAATGTCTCATTCTTTCTCCAATTTTAAATTTTTCATATGAAATAACATTTAACTTTTGTTTATCTATCAATAATACATATAACGACATCTCTCTTAGTGTTAAAAACATTAAGCAAATATCATCAGAGTAATATTTATTTAAGTTATCTGGACATATGTTCATAGAGGAAGGTGCTATTGAAGGTAAAAAAGTAAATAATGGTTTTTCAAAATTTTGATCAAATTTTTTATAACTTTTTCCATTATTATATTCAGTTCCATAAGATACTTCTGGCCATCCATAATTCTTTCCTTTTCTTATTAAATTAATTTCATCTCCTCCTTGTGGTCCATGTTCTATTGAAAAAAAAAATTTATTAGCAAATGTTAAACCTTGGGGATTTTTGTGACCGTAAGTAAAGATATCAATCTTAGGCTCTTTCTTTGAATTATCAAAAAAATTATCTTTTTGGATTCTTATTACTTTTCCATATAAATAATCTTTTTCTTGTGCTAGTGCACGTATTTCCTGTGAATCCCACTCGGGTGCTCCAATAGATAAATAAATATAATTCTCTTTCTCTGTAACGGCCCCTCCTAACCCATTAAAGTCAACATTTTTCATATCTGGGAGGCACTTGGTTTTCAAAATAATATTTTTAGTTTCAATTTCGTAAATTGTAGCATAAGCACAGTTAATATTTTTATTTGAAATTATTGCCAATTTTTTTCCATTAACTTTAAAAATAGACTTTAATCCACCGTTTTGATCAAATGAAATATCCTTTGGGAAAAAAATTTCTTTTGTGGAATTATTTTTTATATTTAGTCCGTTTTGTAAAAAAACATCAAACTCAAATTTTTTATTTTTAAGATTATCAATAAAAAAACCCGCTGTTCTTCCGTCAAAATTAATACGTTTATCTAGTACCAAACTGTATGAATTTCCTTCTACAATTAATTTATCTTTTTCTTCAATTTTATATTTTTCACTTTCTGCTTGCTTAATTTCAATTTCATTGAGAGCAAAATTATCTATTAAATTCATATTTCTTAATAGAAATTTAATATATTTTTTAGGCTCTTCAATTAATTTAGGATTCTCATGGCCAATGAATGTTGATATTAAAAAAAACAAAGGTATAAATAAAAATTTTTTCATATTTTTAAATTGATAATTTATGTATATCTTTAAATTAAAATAATGGATTATCCAGGTAAAGAATTAGAAATATTTGATAAAGCTGTTTTTTGGCGAAAATACATTTATTTTTTAGTCAGAAAATATCTCAAAAATGGTTTATTAGAAGTTGGTGCGGGAATCGGAAGCTTTACCAAAAATTATAAAAATAATTTTACTAATATTACTTTAACTGAGCTAGATAAAAAGAATATTAAGAAACTTAAAAAAAGATTTAAAAATTCCAAAATTAAGATCCTTTCTAAATTTACCTCTGAGATAGGTAAAAAATTTAATACAATTTTATATATGAATGTTTTGGAACATATTAAAAATGATAAAAAAGAGATTAATATATCTTTAAGCAAATTAAATAAAAAAGGATATCTGGTAATATTAGTTCCTGCACATAATGAATTATACACTAAGTTTGATAAAGAGATTGGTCATTTTAGAAGATATAAAATTAACTTTTTTAAAAAATTAAAGTTAAAAAATTCAAAAATAATTAAACTTCAATATTTAGATTGTTTAGGATATTTTTTATATTATTTAAATAAGATGTTTTATAAAGATGAAGTGTACCCCTCAGAAAGTAAAATTTTCATTTGGGATAAATTTTTTACACCCTTAACATTTTTTCTTGATAAATTTTTGAATTATAAATTTGGGAAAAACATTCTATGTATTATAAAAAAAGATTAATTATCTTTTAAAAATAAAAACAATATCAGATATATTTTTTTTTTTCATAATCATCGAACCTTGTTCAATCTTGATATCATTTATATTGTTGATTAAATATTTCTTAGTTTCTTCGTCTAAAAAAGAAGACTCAAAATCTTTTTTCTCTTGAATGCTTTTTAATATTTCTAGAGGGGTTAATTCATTTACATAAGGATTTAAATTTTTAAAAACCTCAAATTGATTTATATCTTCTATTATGTAAATTCCTCCTTTTTTCAATTTTTTAAAAAGTATTGAAAAAGCAATAATTATATCTCTTAAATTATGGCTTGCATCATCTATGATAACATCTAATTCATTATCAAGATGATTTGACAGGGATGTAAGGCTTTCTTCTGATGAAACATCTACAAATAGCTCAGTAATTCTCTTTGATTGATACTTCATTTGAAAAGGGTTGATGTTGGCTCCAATCATTATAGCCCTAGGATAATAGAAATAAAAACTTGCTAGACTTTTACCTTCATGAGAACCGAGTTCCAATAATTTAAACTTTTTATCTTTAAGAAAATTAAGATATTTTTTATAGAAAATTGAATAGTTGTGTGAAAATATTTTTTCTTTACCATAAAAAAAATAGGAGCCCTTGTCACAATTAAAATTTATAAATAAATTATCAAGGCTTAATTTGGAAAAATCTTTTTTATCAATTTTATCGAGATTAACGGAGTTTATTGAGAATTTATGTCTAAGAAATCTAGTGACAAATTTATATATACACCCAAAAATTTTTCGAAAAAATGTAAAATAGTTTTTTTTTAAAAGTTCTCTTCTTAATATATTTTGGTAAGAAAACCAAAAATTTTTCATGATCATAAGCTAAATTGATATTTATAAAGTGGGGTCTATTTTTTTTGCTGCTTTAAACAACTCTTGAACACTTTTAATAGAATTATCAAAATCTTTTTTTTCATTTTCACTTAATTCAATCTCAATTATTTTTTCTACTCCTTTATTTCCAATAATTACCGGCACACCAGCATATATGTCTTTAGCTCCATACTGACCGTCAAGATATGCTGCGCATGGTAATTGTTTTTTTAAATCTTTTAAATAACTCTCCGCCATCTCAATTCCTGAAGCAGCAGGTGCGTAAAAAGCTGAACCTTTTTCTAGATATTTTACAATTTCTGCACCGCCTTTTTTAGTTCTATCAACTATTTCATCTAGTTTTTGTTGACTTATCTTTCCTTCTTTAACTAAGTCATTAATTTTTTTTCCTTCTACTTCAGTTGAGTCTAGCATTGCAACCATGCTGTCTCCATGTCCTCCTAGAACAAAAGATTTAATTTTTTGCACAGGAACCTTAAGTTCTTGAGACAAAAAGTATATGAACCTTGAAGAGTCTAAAATACCTGCCATCCCAACTACTTTATTTTTTGGCAATCCTGAATATTTTTGCAATGCCATAACAATTACATCTAAAGGATTTGTTATACATATTACAAATGCATTCGGAGAAGTGCTTTTGATGCCTTCTGCTACTTGTTTTATAATTTTGAGGTTTATACCAAGCAGGTCATCTCTTGTCATACCTGGTTTTCTAGGAACTCCTGCGGTTATAATTATTACATCAGAATCTTTTGTATCCTCATAATTATCTGTTCCATATAAATTTACGTTAAATCCATTTACTGGCGATGACTGAGCTATGTCTAAAGCTTTTCCTTTGGCTATTCCTGCTGCTACATCGAATAAGACAACATCAGCTAATTCTTTTAAAGCTATCAGATGAGCTAGGGTTCCACCAATTTGTCCAGCACCAATTAATGTAATCTTTTTTTTCATTTATTTCCTTCTATTTCATTGTTGGCATCACAAATTCTGGGTCGGATCTTAAACCTGATGGCCATCTTGATGTTATTGTTTTTAACTTTGTATAAAATCTTACACCTTCAGGTCCATGCATATGTTGATCGCCAAAAAGTGATCTTTTCCAGCCACCAAAACTGTGAAACGCCATTGGGACAGGAATAGGTATATTGATTCCAACCATTCCAATTTTAGCCTTACTTGAAAAAGTTCTTCCTGAATCCCCGTCTCTAGTAAAAATACTTACACCATTTCCAAATTCATGATCATTAACTAATTGAAGTGCCTCTTCAAAATTATTAGCTCTTACAACGGATAAAACAGGACCAAAAATTTCTTCTTTATAAATTTTCATATCCTTGGTAACTTTATCAAATAAACACCCGCCTATATAATATCCATTTTCATAACCTTGTAATTTAAAATTTCTTCCATCAACAACTAACTTTGCGCCTTCTTTTTCACCGATGTCCACGTAACTTTTTACTTTTGCTAAATGTTCTTTTGTAACCAATGGACCCATTTCTGATTGTTTGTCCATACCAGGACCTACTTTAAGAGCTTCCACCTTTTTTGCTAATGAAGCTACTAACTTATCTCCAATGCCGCCTACTGCTACAGCAACTGATTGAGCCATACACCTTTCACCGGCTGATCCATATGCAGCGCCCATTAAACCATTAACTGCTTGATCTAAATCACAATCTGGCATTACAACACAATGGTTTTTTGCTCCACCTAAAGCTTGAACTCTTTTTTCATTCTTTGCGCAATTTTCATAAATATATTTTGCAATTGGAGTTGAGCCTACAAAACTCATTGCTACTACATCTTTATTATTTATAAGGGCGTCGACCGCTTCTTTGTCTCCATTAATTACATTAAAAACACCATCGGGTAATCCGGCCTCCTTTAACAGTTCAGCTAATCTCATCGAACAAGAAGGATCTTTTTCAGATGGTTTAAGTACAAATGTATTTCCGCAAGCAATCGCCATTGGAAACATCCACATTGGAACCATTGCTGGAAAATTAAACGGAGTTATACCTGCGCAAACACCCAATGGCTGACGAATAGACCAGCTATCAACGTTTGATCCTACATTTTCTGTAAACTCACCTTTTAACATTTGAGGTATTCCACAAGCAAACTCAACAACTTCTAAACCTCTTGTTAGTGACCCTCTCGCATCCTCATACACTTTTCCATGTTCTGCTACTATAATTTTTGTCAGCTCATCTGAATTTTTTTCTATTAGTTCTTTAAATTTAAACATTACTCTCGCTCTTTGGAGAGGTGGTTTGTTTGACCAATTTTCAAATGCCTTTTGGGCACTTGATATTGCAGTATTCACATCCTTTGTGCTAGCAAGTTTTACCTCTGCGCTTTGTTCACCTGTTGCAGGATTAAAAACTTTTCCAGTTCTTTTCGACTCACCACTAAAAGATTTTCCATCAATGAAATGTTCAATAGTTTTCATGAAGATATTGAATAAATAAGCTTTTAACTTGTTGCAAGCATTTTCTTAATAGAACCGATAGCTTTTGCTGGATTCAATCCTTTTGGGCAAGAATTGGTACAATTCATTATAGTGTGACATCTATATAATTTTAACTCATCTGCAACTTTTTTTAATCTCTCTTTTTTATCTCCATCCCTGCTATCATTTATCCACCGATAAGCTTGCAATAAAACTGCTGGTCCTAAATATTTATCTCCATTCCACCAGTAACTAGGGCATGATGTAGAACAGCAAGCACAAAGTATACACTCATAATATCCATCTAGCCTTTCTCTATCTTTTTGTGATTGTCTTAATTCTTCTTTTTCTTTACCAGTTTGTTCTGTTTTTAACCAAGGCTTGATAGATTCGTACTGTTTATAAAGCGTTGTTAGATCTCCGATTAAATCTTTAATTACTTTTAAATGAGGTAGAGGATAAATATTTAAATCACCATAAATATCCGTGTGAGACTTTATACATGCTAAAGTATTTATCCCATCAATATTCATTGCGCACGATCCACAAACTCCGTGTGCACATGATCTTCTAAATGTAAGTGATGGGTCAATCTCATTTTTTATTTTAAACAAAATATCCAATACTTTTGGGCCACATCTATCCATATCAACTTCAAAAGTATCAACTCTTGGGTTTTGACCTGTAGACGGATCCCATCTATAAACATTAACCTTTTTTAAATTTTTAGAATTTGTCTCGTCTTTAAAATACTTACCAACTGTTATTTTTGAATTCTGTGGTAAGTTAAATTGAACCATTATTAATAAACCCTCTCCTTAGGAGGAAAGTATTGAACATCATTAGTTAATGTTCTGGAATGAACATCTCTATACTTGATCTCAACTTTTTTATCATTCTGCCATGCTAGTGTATGCTTCATAAAATTTTTATCGTCTCTTTTGCTAAAATCCTCTCTTGCATGAGCTCCTCTGCTTTCTTTTCTATTATATGCTGAGTCCATTGTGGTAAGGGCTTGTCTAATAAGGTTATCAAATTCCAATGTTTCAACTAAATCAGTATTAAATAGTAAAGACTTGTCTTTAACTGAAAGATCTTCCATCCCTTGATAAGGTTCTCTTATTTGATCTACACCTTCTTTTAAGGTTTTTTCTGTTCTAAATACTGCACATTTTGATTGCATTGTTTTTTGCATTTTCAATCTTAGCTCCGAAGTTTTTGTGGAGCCTGAAGAATTTCTTATTTTATCAAACCTGTCTAGACATTTATCAGTTTCAGAATTGGAAACTTCTTCATGTGGGGTACCGGGTTTAACCAGTTCTGCTGCTCTTTTAGCTGCTGCTCTTCCAAATACAACTAAATCAATTAATGAATTTGATCCTAGCCTATTTGCTCCATGAACTGAAACACAAGCGGCTTCTCCGATAGCCATTAAGCCTGGAACTGTTTTTTCCGATCCATTTAAAGTTAAAACTTCTGCCTTATAATTAGTTGGTATACCTCCCATATTGTAGTGTACTGTTGGCACCACAGGTATTGGTTCCTTGTTAACATCCACGTTTGCAAATGTTTTTGCGGCTTCTGTTATCCCGGGCAATCTCTCTTCTAAAACTTCTTTATCTAGGTGGTTTAAGTGGAGATTAATGTGATCTTTATCTTTTCCAACACCTCTTCCCTCATTAATTTCCATTTCCATTGATCTGCTAACTATATCTCGTGAGGCTAAATCTTTTGCGTTAGGAGCGTACCTTTCCATAAACCTTTCGCCTTTTCCATTAACTAAAAAACCACCTTCGCCTCTTGCACCTTCTGTAATTAAACAACCTACTCCATAAAT
>JADHRE010000018.1 GCA_016777595.1 Candidatus Pelagibacter sp. | reverse complement strand
AAGAAGTTAAAGCTATTGCTGCAAGCGTAGAGATTGTTGATGGTCCAGATGAGCAGGGTGAAATGTTTACAAGACCTGGAAGACCAGCAGATAAATTTAAAAGCCCCTACCCAAATGTTAAAGCTTCTATTGCTGCAAATGGTGGAGCCTATCCTCCCGACATGTCAGTGCTGGTCAAAGCAAGACCAGGAGGTTCGAACTATATTTATTCAGTGCTAATGGGATACGAGGATCCACCAGAAGGCGTATCATTAGACGATGGTGTGTATTACAATAAATACATGATTGGAAATAAAATTAAAATGGCCTCACCACTAACTGAGGATATTGTAGAATATTCTGACGGAACTCAAGCAACCGTAGATCAAATGTCTAAAGACGTAACAACATTTTTAACTTGGGCTGCTGAACCAGAATTAGAAGAAAGACATAGAACAGGAGTAAAAGTAATTATTTACCTCATTCTTTTAACAACTTTAGTTTACTTAAGTATGAAGAAAATTTGGTCACGGGTTGACACGGAAGTATAAAACATCTCCATCTTTTACAATATAATCCTTACCTTCAATTCTTAATTTTCCATTCTCTTTACATTTTTCTGCACTACCATATTTTACAAAGTCTTCACATGTCACTGCTTCAGCTCTAATAAAATTTTTTTCAAAATCAGTATGAATAACACTAGCGGCTTTTGGTGCTAGGGTATTTTTTTCTACTGTCCAGGCTCTGCTTTCTTCTGGTCCCGAAGTAAAAAAAGTATCAAGATTTAAGAGATCATACCCTTCTTTAATTAATTGATTTAAACCGGTTTTATTAAGACCTATTTCTTTCATGAAAGTTTCTCTTTCACTATTATCTAAGCCCATTATCTGATCTTCGATATCAGCACATATAGTGACAATTTTTTCATTAGAAAAAGTACTTTTTACTCTCTCGGTAAAAGCATTACCGCTTCTAAGGCTTTCCTCATCAACATTACATACTATTATTTTTGGTTTTATACTTAGCAACCCTAATGTAGACAAATATCTTTTCTCAAATTCGTCGTTTACAACTAATTCTCTGCCTTCATTTAACTTATTTAATTTTGCTTCAAGTATTTTAACCTCTTTATCTTGAAGTAATTTTTTTTTACCTTTTTCTAGTTTTTTCTGAACAATATCTAAATCAGAGAGAATTATTTCTGTTTTAATTGTTTCAAGATCTTCAACTGGATTAATTTTTGAATTAACGTGAGTAATTTTATCAGACTCAAAACATCTAACTAAATGAATAATCGCATCAACTTCTCTAATGTGAGATAGAAATTTATTGCCTAACCCCTCTCCTTTTGATGCCCCCTTTACCAGTCCTGCAATATCAACAAAAGTTATATTGGTATAAATCTTTTTTTTAGAATTAGATAATTTGGTTAATTGGTCCAATCTTTCATCAACAACATCTACAATTCCAATATTTGGATCAATAGTGCAAAAGGGAAAGTTAGCAGCCTCTGCATTTTTTGATGCTGTTAAAGCATTGAATAAAGTAGACTTTCCTACATTTGGAAGTCCGACTATTCCGCATTTAAATCCCATTAAGGTCTTGATTTACTTTGCTAGAAAAAAGATCTATTTTTTTTTGAATTAAAGTAGGAAGTTGTTTAACAATATTTTCTGTAATCTCTTTTATTTTTTCTTCTTCATCTTCTTTAAAATCCTCTAATACATGATTATTAACTTTTTTCTTTTTTTTTGGGTGACCAATACCCACTCGAATTCTTGAATAATCTTTGCCGATAAACTTGTCTATAGACTCAATGCCATTATGTCCTGCGCTACTTCCTCCAAATTTTGCTTTTATTTTTCCAAAATCAATGTCCATATCATCATGAAAAACAAAAACATCTTTTGCATTAATTTTAAAATAATCAATTAACTCTTTAATAGCAGTCCCTGAGTTATTCATAAAAGTTAATGGTTTGATAGCATAAATTTTCTTCTCATCAATATTGCCTGTAGTTAATAAGCCTTTAAATTTAGGTTTCTGTTTTGAAAGTTTAAATTCTGAATTTATTGCATCAATAATTTTAAAACCAATATTGTGTCTGGTATTTATATAGTTAGATCCAGGATTACCCAATCCGACGAGTAAAAGCATATTAATTATTTTTTCTCAACAGGTTTTTTTTCGTCAGATTTTTTATCAGCACCGTCCTTAGACTTGTCATCTTTTTTAGCTCCATCACCATCCTTAGCTCCAGCTTCCGCGCCTTCTGCAGCAGCTTCACCCTCAGCACCTTCAACTCCAGCTTCTCCTTCTGCTGGTTTTTCAGGTTCTTTCATCACAGTTGGCGAGGCAACAGTTGCAATAACAAAATCACGATCTGTAATAGTTGGAACAACATTTCCCTCCAATTTAACAGAAGAAATCTTAATGCTCGTACCAATGTCTGTTCCAGATAGATCAACAACTATTTCATTAGGTATATTTTCACCCGGACACCTTAATTCAACTTTTCGTCTTACAATGTTTAGTACTCCGCCTCTTTTTAATCCTGGCGATTCTGGATGGTTAATAAATTTAACAGGTATTTCTAAAATAATTTCTTTACCCGCAACTATTCTCATAAAATCTATATGAATAAGTTCGTCAGAAACAACATTAAAAGCAATATCTCTTGGAATTACTTTTTCTTTTTTCCCGTCGATATCTAATTCCAAGACTTTTGAAAGAAATGTATCCGAGTTAACTAAATTTTTTAGATCTTTTTTCTGAACCGAAATTTTTTGATTGGTTTCTTTGCCACCATATAATATAGCAGGCACAAACCCTTCAGATCTCAATTTATTATTAGCTCCTGAGGAGGTGCTCTCTCTTTTAATTGCTTTTAAATTACTCATATTTTATTGAAGTGGGTATATACCCCAAGATTAGTGCCAAAACAAGGGTTAATTAAATAAATCTGATACTGAATTCGAATTAGCTATTCTTTTTATTGCTTCTGACATCAAGGATGCGATAGACAAGACCTCAATTTTATTGTTGTTTTTAATCTTATGAGAATTGTCAATAGTGTCAGTAATAATTAATTTTTTAATTTTAGAATTTTTTATTTTTTTTGCAGCTTCTCCACTTAAGACAGCGTGAGTAATAAAAACAAAAACTTCTCTAGCTCCTTTTTTTTTCAAAGCATCAACGGCATTTATTATTGTTCCGCCGCTATCAATTATATCATCAACTATAATACAGCTTTTATTTTTTACATCTCCAATAATATTCATAACTTCAGATTTTCCAGGAGCAGGTCTTCTTTTGTCTATAATTGCAAGATCGGCTTTTAATCTAGTCGCTAAAGCTCTGGTTCTAGCAACACCTCCCATATCAGGAGAAACACAAACTAAATTTTTTGAAGTAATTTTCTTTTTAATAAACTTTGAAAACAATGGAGTTGTAAACAAGTTATCTACTGGCATATCGAAAAATCCTTGGATTTGACCTGCGTGAAGATCAACCGTCACAATTCTATTTGCACCAGCATTCGTTAACAAGTTTGCAACAACTTTTGCAGAAATTGATGTTCTAGGTGCAACTTTTCTATCTTGTCTTGCGTATCCAAAATATGGAATAACCGCAGTAATAGTTTTTGCGGAAGATCTTCTTAATGCATCAATTACCAAAAGTAATTCCATTAAGTTATCATTCGCTGGATTAGATGTGGATTGAACTACGAAAACACTATTACCTCTTATATTTTCATTAATCTCTATATAAATTTCTCCATCAGCGAATCTTCTTATATTAGTATTGATTAGTTTTAATTTTAAATTTTTAGCAATATTTTTACTTAATTTTATATTGCTAGTTCCAGATAAAATTTTCATGAAATATAATTATTTATACCTTATTTTTATATCTTTTCAAATTAATAAAGTTTAGGCATACTAATAGCGGAAATACATCTACCATAATCTTTTTCACTTAATTTTGTAGATCTTCTGTAACTAAAAAAATTGTTTTTTTGGGTAAAAGTATCTCTATCAACTTGATCGACCTTAATTTTATATTTAAGAAGCTTGTCTGTTACAAATTTTCTTAAATCAAAAAGTTTTTTATTTTTTTTTTTATATGCAAAGTATTTTTTATTTTTTTTAGATATATTAATGAATTTTTTAAAGAAAATTAAATCTACTTCATAACTATTTTGACTAATGCAAGGACCCACACATGCATAAATAAGATTATTTGAATTCATCTTTTTGATCTTAGCGATAGTATTTTTAATTATATCTAAATAAGCACCTTTCCACCCAGCATGAACACAGGCTATTATATGATTTTTGACATCATATAAAATAACTGGAACACAGTCCGCCGTCACAACACCAAGCGCAATACCTTTCATTTTAGTTATCATCGCATCTGCTTTAACTCTTTTTTTATAATTTTTTTTTTTAATTTCTACTACCTTATTACTATGTGTTTGGTGCATAAGTATTAGATTATTTTTGGGGACACCCATCTTATTTGAAACAAGAATTAAATTTTTATTTATATTTTTTTTGCTATCATGTGAACCTCTCCCACAATTCAAACTTTTGTAAATACCTTTAGAACGTCCATTTTTTCTTGAAAAGAAACAGTGATTTATATTTTTAAATTTTTTTAAATTTTTTGAGTAAAACATTATTTAAATCCAGCAAAATTATTGTTTTTAAATTTATAAGCTAAAATTACTTTAAATAAATTGCCCATTGCACGAGGGCTTAACAGTCTTTTAATTCTTAGATAAAGGTCAGATTGTTGGCTAAATTTCATTTTCTTTGCAACTATTTTAGCTCTTTCAATAATGCCCATATTTTCTAAAAATTCTTTTTGTGAAATTATATTATTAACTTTTAAATTATTTTTTAAAAAAAATTCATTAAGAAGATCAAAATTGACATGCGCAGTAATATCTGCTTTGCCCAAATTATCTAATAAATTATTTTTTTTATGTTTCATCACTGACTGCAACGTATTTTGATTGTTTGATTTTAAATAGCCATAATCTACCAGTAGGATGCACCCTTTTAATTCAGATATTTTTTTGATCATTTTTTTTAATTCTTGAAAACCAAATTTAGGAAATTCAATAAAATTTAATTTTTTTAATGTTTTATAAGATTTCAAAGTCTTGATGTCATTTTTTGAGGCTTTATTAAAGATTTCTTTAATTTTATAGCTTTTATCAAGTATGAAATTTTTTTCCAATATAGAGTTCTTTTTTCTTTTGAATTGCTTAATTGGAAGCGCATCAAAAAATTCATTTCCAAAAAAAATTACTGGACCTTTTTTTATCAAATTAAAATTATTAATCCAATTTATGTTTTTATCTAAAATATTTTTTTTCTGTATTTTTTTTAAATAATTACTTTCTTCATATAAAAAAATATTTTTGACTGAATTAAATTCTGGAAATTTCTTGAACGATCTTAAAAGAACATTTGTTAAGCTGCCGTTTCCTGGGCCTAATTCAACAATATTAAAACTCTTCGGCTTTCCGAATAATTCCCAAGTAGAGACCATCCAAATAGCGATTATTTCAGAGAATAAGTAAGAAATTGTTGGAGAGGTGATAAAGTCACCTTTTTCTCCAAAAGGAAGTTTAGACACATAATAACCAGACTTGTTGTCATATAACACATTCTTAAAAAATTCATCAACTGGGAGTGACTTAGATTTTTTAAAAAACTTTATATTAGATTTCATTTTTTTTTAAAATACTCAGGATTACAAAACCACTTACAATCATAATAAAGCTCAGTATTGTTCCTATACTTAACAAGTTAAAAAAGTAACCTACTTGAGCATCTGGCTCTCTAAAGATTTCTGATATAATTCTAAAAATACCATAAAAAATTAAAAACAAATAAGAGCTTGTTCCAATTTTGTATTTTTTTTTAAAAATTAGAATATTTAAAATTAAAAATAAAATAATCCCTTCTAACAATGCCTCATATAATTGAGAAGGATGCCTAGGCAGAGAGTCCACTAAAGGAAAAATTACACTCCAAGATACATTAGTAACTTTACCAATCAGTTCACCATTAATAAAATTAGCTATACGTCCTAAAAAAATTCCAATGGGCGCAACACAAGCAATTATATCCAATATAAAAAATGTCGAGACTCCTTTTTTTTTTGAAAATAAATAGGCGCCAATTATTATTCCTATTAATGCACCATGAAATGACATTCCGCCTTCCCAAATCTTGATAATTTCTAGTGGATTTGAAATATAGTACTCAAAATTATAAAAAATCACGTATCCAATTCTTCCACCTATAATAATTGAGATAATTAAATAACTAATTAAATCATCAAAATCGTTAATTTTAAAATTAAGATTAGTATTTTTTAAGATGTGACTGATGATTCTTTTTCCAAACCACCACCCAATTACAATTCCGAAAATATATGCCAGAGAATACCATCTAATGACAATGATCCCAAAATCTAATAAAACAGGGTCTAAATTATGGGTATACATAGTTTCTTATATCATATTTGAAATTAGTATCGCCATCAAATAAGATACATTATGCGTAATGCAGAAAAGATTTTAAAATCACTGTCCAGTTTAATTGAAAATGGCATTTTAACATCTAGGGATATAAAAAAAGAAATATCTACAGACCTCAAGTTTACAAGAGATAAAGTAATTAACAAATTCGATCTTGTATCGAGAGAGGAATTTGAGGTTTTAAAAAAAATTGTTCAAAAGCAAGATGCAATTATAAAAAAATTTATGAAAAGTAAAAAGACTAAAAAGGTAAAGAAATTTTAATTTGTAATCCGTTGTATTTACTTTTGTCTAGTTGAATATTGCCACCATGAGAATTTATTATATCTTCTACGATAGCTAAGCCTAATCCAACACCAGATTGATTTAAACTTCTACTTTTATCTAATCTAAAAAAAGGTCTAAAAACATTCTTATACTGATCCTCTGGAATGCCAGGGCCATCATCCTCGACAGTTACTAAAACTCTTTTATTTCCTTTTTGAACATTGACATATACATTGTTTCCATAAGTCAAACCATTTTGTATTACGTTTTCAAAGGATCTTCTTAATGCAATAGACCTACCTTGCAATTCTATAGATTCACCATTATTTTCAAATTCCAATTTATCATTGTTGAAGTCATTTTTTATAGAATTTAAAATATTATTAATATTTACTGTAGTTGTTTTCTCTTGAGATTGAGTTTTAGCAAATTGTAAATAATCATTTAACATTTTTTCCATTTCATCAATATCTTTAGACATTTTTTCCGAAATATCTTTTTGCTTTAGCATTGCTAGCTGCAATTTAAGCCGAGTTAAAGGTGTTCTTAAGTCATGACTGATACCCGAAAGCATTTCCGCTCTTTGATTAAGGTGGCGATTAATTCTTTTGGCCATTCTATCAAATTCGAAAGCTGCTTTTCTAATTTCTTGTGAACCAGAGGCCCTAAAATCGTTAACATAATCTCCTTTTCCAAATCTTTCCGCTGCTTTTGCTAATTTAACTAATGGCTTAGTTTGATTTTTTAAAAAAATTAAAGCAATTATAATCAAAACCATTGAAGGAAGCGTAGTCCATAAAAGAAAAAGCCTTACAGAGGAGGCAGAGACCATTTCTTTGGGAACTAAAAACTCAATAACGTCATTTCCAGAGCGTATTTTAATTTCAACAGCATTTTTAAATTTTGAAGTATTAAACCAGTAATTATTATTTCCAAAAACTGATTTTAGTTCTCTCCTTAACGATCTATCCATGGGACTAAATCTTCTCTCCCCACTATTTTTAGGAAACGTTTCTTGATTGACTCCAATTTCAAAATTAAAATTATTTTTATAACTATCTGTAAAAAAATCTAAATATTTTTTATCATTTTGATAAACCTCTTCTATAGTTTTCAGCTGGTTTACAAGTGATCTGGTTATATTTTTGTTAGCTTTAATCCAAACACTATCATAAAAAACAATTGTAACGATGATTTGCAAAATAATTGTAGGAGCAGCAACTATAATTAAAGCTCTGTAAAAAAGCCTTTTTGGCAAAATATACTTTATAAAACTACTCAATCCAGAGAACATATCCTGAGCCTCTTATTGTTTGAAGATATTTTGGATTCTTTGGATCCAATTCTAGCTTTTGTCTTAACCTTGTAATCATAACATCAATAGATCTTTCTTGAATTATTCCTGAAACTTTTCCTATTTCTTCTCGAGAGAATGTCGTTCCAGGCTTCGTAAGCATTTCTATCAATACTTTTTTTTCTGTATTATTAATTTTTTTAGATTTATTATTTAAGCTTACCGTCATTTTATTTAAATCTATTTCGGCAGAACCTACGATGTGTTTAGATTTTAAATCAATTTTATTATTTTTATCAATTATATTTTTAATTCTAAGCAATAACTCTTTTGGCTCAAAGGGCTTACCTATATAGTCATCTGCACCAAGTTCCAAACCTTTAATTCTATTTTCCACCTCACCTTTAGCAGTAAGCAATATGATAGGAATTTTCATTAACTTTTTAATCTCTTTTGTTAATTCATACCCATTTTGGCCCGGCATCATTACATCTAAGATAATAATATCAAATTTCAAGTATTTTAATCTTTCTTTAGCTTGTTCTGAATTCTCTGCTGATGACACAATATAATTATTTTCTGATAGATAATCTTTTAATAGATTTCTTATCCTATTATCATCATCAACTATAAGAATATGGTTTTTATTATTTTCCATCAATTATTTTTTTTAAAACATCCTTAAACTTAATTACCGAGTCAGAACTTGAGTTTTTTAAAGCATTAAATATTCTTTTTTTTTGAGTATTATACACTGTCTCAAAAAATGATTTCCCTTCCTTATCTAAATATAGGTTTTTTTTTCTTGTGTCGGTTTCATCTTGAATTTGTTTAATCATCTTAGATTTGATCAGATCTCTCAAAACTCTATTTAAACTTTGTTTTGTAACTTTTAATCTAAAAATCAATTCACCTAAATGAATTCCAGGATTTCTTTCAATTAGATTTAATGCTCTTAAGTGAGCTGGTCCAAAAAATTTTTTTGATAAAACCTCTTTAGGGTCAGAAAATGTTTCTCTATAAGCATAATAGAGCAATTGTATAAACTCTTTAATTTGTTCATCTTTAAGGTAAAGTAAATCTTTCATAATGGTAAGTTATATTGACTTATCATATTTATGAATATACTTTTTTATAAATAAAAAATCTATATATTTACTTTAAATGGAAAGTATACCTTACGATAAACGGTCTGGAAAAATTTGGTTTAATGGTAAGACCGTTGATTGGGCTGATGCCAATATTCATATTCTTAACCACGGATTACATTATGCAAGTTGCGTGTTCGAAGGTGAAAGAGTTTATGATGGAGAGATTTTTAAGCTTAAAGAACATACTGAAAGACTTTTTCATTCTGCCAACAGAATGGGCATTAAGGCTCCATATTCTCAATCAGAAATTAATGAAGCTTGTAAAAGTATAGTAAACATTCAAAAAGTCCAAAATGGTTATGTGAGACCTTTAATGTGGCGAGGTAGCGAAATGATGGCTATATCTGCACAAAAAAATAAAATTCATGTCGCAATCGCAACTTGGGATTGGGGTTCATATTTTGATCCAAAATTAAAATTAAATGGAATAAAATTAAATATTTCAAACTGGAGAAGACCTGCACCAAACACAATTCCTTGGGATACCAAAGCAGCAGGATTATACATGATTTGTACTTTATCTAAGCATGAGGCTGAAGCCCAAGGGTTTACAGATTCATTAATGCTTGATCATGAGGGCAATGTGGCAGAGGCTACTGGAGCAAATATATTTTTTAAAACTAACAGCGGAGAGTTACATACACCAATTCCAGACTCATTTTTAGACGGAATAACAAGAAGAGAAGTAATTAAGATAGCAAAGTCAAAAGGAATTAAGGTAGTTGAAAGAAAAATTAAACCTGAAGAAATGAAAGATTTTGTTGGTTGTTTTCTCACAGGTACAGCTGCTGAAGTAACGCCGGTATCAAAAATATCTGAATATAGCTTTAAAGTTTGTAATTTAATAACTGAACTAAATGACTCTTATCAAAATTTGGTTAGAAAAAAATCTGCAGCTTAATCTTTGCTGTCTTCATTGATAGCGTGGTCTATGCCTTTTCTTAAATAATCATAACCGGTATAAAGAGTTAAAAAAGCAGAGAACCACAAAAGAATTATTCCAATAGTCTGAGCATTATAATCCTGGAAGTTAATTATTTTATTTCCACTTTCACCTGTTAGCAGAATTGCAATCGAAAGCATTTGAATTAAAGTTTTAAGTTTAGATAAACTTGTAACTTGCATAGCAATCCTGCCTTTTGCAAGAAATTCTCTTAAACCAGAAATTAAAATCTCTCTTGTTAATATTATTATTGCAGCAATTACCTCATAATTTTTAATTGTTCCGTTCATTACAAGAAGAATTAAAGCTGCCGCCACTAATATTTTATCAGCTATAGGATCTAAAAGTTCTCCTAATTTCGACTCTTCTTTAAACATTCTTGCCAACAATCCATCGAGATAATCAGTAAAACTTGCTAAAGCGAATAAAAAAAATGGTATTAAGTCTCCAAAAAAACCTGGAATAAAAAATGTTAAAACAAAAATAGGAACAATAATTATTCGTCCTATTGTGAGAATATTAGGTATTTTTAGTTTCATAGTTTATTCGTGAAAATAATTATATATTTTGTTAGCTATATTGTCTTCAATTCCTTCGATAGATTTTAAATCTTCCAGACTTGCTGACTCAACTGCTCTAGCTGAACCAAAGTGATTAAGCAAAGCCCTTTTTCTTTGTTTTCCAATTCCTTGTATTTGGTCTAAAAGAGATCTGCTTAAATTTTTCTTTCTTTTTGCTCTATGAGTGCTTATTGCAAACCTATGAGCTTCATCTCTTAATCTTTGAATAAAAAAAAGAAGAGGATCATTTCTATTCAAAATATATTCTTTATTTTCATGATAGATTTTTTCTTCCCCTGCATTTCTTCGTTTGCCCTTTGCTACAGCAATTATAGGTAAATCATGTA
>JADHRE010000017.1 GCA_016777595.1 Candidatus Pelagibacter sp. | reverse complement strand
GAATATTGTATATTCTTCGAGGATATTGCCAGAAATTTAAAACCTGCATATGAGTTAGGAATGAAAACAGTTTGGATAGAAAATAATGAACCTTGGGCTGCAAAATTTTCAAATGAAGAATTTGTTAATTATAAAACTGTTAGTCTTACAAAATTTTTAAAGGAGATAAATGATAACAGATAAATTGGAAAAAATTATAAACAGTAGTTTTGAGCAAAAAGAAAAAATAAGCGCTAAATCAGATAAAAAAATTATTAAAGCAATTAGTGATACCATCAATCTGGTTGACTCTGGAAAAATAAGAGTTGCAAACAAAATTGATGGATCGTGGGTTGTTAATCAATGGATAAAAAAAGCTATTCTTTTGAGCTTTAAAATTAACAAAATGACAATGTCAAAAGGACCATACACAACATGGTATGACAAAGTTCCAGGTAAGACTGTTAAATGGAAAGAAAAAGATTGGAAAAAAGCCGGTTACAGGCATGTACCTAATGGCGTTGTAAGAAGAGGCTCTTTCATTGCAAAAAATGTTGTTCTCATGCCTTCCTTTGTTAATCTTGGAGCTTATGTTGATGAAGGGACAATGATAGACACTTGGGCTTCGGTTGGTTCTTGTGCACAGGTTGGAAAGAATTGTCATATTTCAGGTGGAGCTGGAATAGGCGGTGTCCTTGAACCACTGCAAGCTGGTCCAGTAATTATTGAAGACAATTGTTTTGTTGGGGCTAGATCTGAAATAGCTGAAGGAGTACTAGTTGAGCAAGGAGCTGTTATTTCAATGGGAGTTTATATAGGAGCATCTACAAAGATTGTTGATAGAACTACAGGAGAAATTATATATGGAAAAGTTCCAGCATTTTCTGTTGTTGTTCCAGGTAGTTTGCCAAATAAAACTAATCCGGATGGCCCCTCATTGTATTGTGCTGTTATTGTGAAAAAAGTAGACTCAAAAACTAGAAGCAAAACATCAATTAATGATTTACTAAGAGACTAATGCCTAACATTAATGAACTAACATTAGCTAAAAAGCTGATTAAATTTCCAAGTGTTACCCCTAAAGATGCTGGGGCAATAAGTTATTTAAGTAAACAATTAAAAAAACTTGGTTTCGATTGCAAAATTTTAGAGTTTAAAGATAAAAAAAGTAAACCAATTAAAAATCTATATGCGAGATTAGGAAAAAAAGGTCCTAATTTATGTTATGCGGGACATACCGATGTAGTTCCTCCAGGAAATATAAAAGATTGGACGGTAAACCCATTTAAGCCGGTTGTTAAAAAAAATTATTTAATAGGCAGAGGCGCTAATGATATGAAAAGCTCTATTGCATGCTTTGTATCTGCAGTAAATCAATTCCTAAATAAAAGAAACAAATTCGAAGGATCTATAAGCTTTTTAATTACAGGTGATGAAGAGGGTTTAGCAATTAACGGTACAAAAAAAGTAGTAGATTATTTAAAAAAAAAGAGGGAGAAAATAGATTTTTGTATAGTTGGTGAACCAACAAACCCTAATAAACTTGGAGAGATGATAAAAATCGGAAGACGGGGAAGCTTGTCTGGTTTGATTAAAATTTCGGGGACACAAGGCCACGTTGCTTACCCACATCTGGTAAACAATCCAATAAATACATTAGTAGCTGTATGTAGAAAACTTAAAGAAAAAAGACTTGATCAGGGTAACAAAAATTTTCAACCTTCTAATTTAGAATTTACTTCGATAAATGTTGATAATAAAGCGACTAACGTAATTCCTGCATCAGCTAGAGCTCAATTTAATATTAGATTTAACAATCTACACACTTCAAGCGGTCTTAAGAAAAAAATTAGCTCTGTAGTCAGAAATATAAGTAAAAAAAATAAATGTAAATTTAGAGTAGATTTTCATGTAAGTGGTGAATCTTTTCTCACGAAACCTAATGACACAATTTATATGGCAAAAAAGATAATTAAAAAAATTACTAAAATTACACCTAAATTTTCTACAACCGGGGGTACATCTGATGCAAGATTCATAAGAAAAATTTCTCCTTGCCTTGAATTTGGATTGGTTAATAAAACTATGCACAAAATCGACGAATGTGTCTCTTTAAAAGATTTAAAAAATTTAACTAAAATATATGCAAATATTCTCGAGGATTTTTTTAGGTGAGGCTATATAAAACAAAAAAATCCAAAATTGATAATTTCGGACTGTACGCAACAAAAGATATAAAAGAAGGAACAAAAATAATTGAGTATAGAGGCAAAGTTATTACGAGAAAAGAAGCTGAAGAAAACCCTAAGTACGATAACGATAAAGCAATTTATCTTTTTAATCTAAATAAAAGATATGATCTAGATGGAGATTTTAAAAAGAATACCGCTAGACTAATTAATCATTCGTGTAATCCAAATTGTGAGGTAACTGGTTCGGGCTTAAAAGTTTGGGTACATGCAATAAAAGATATTAAAAAAAACGAAGAACTTTCTTATGATTACGGATTTAGTTTTGATGAGGATTATAAAAATTATCCATGCCGTTGTGGTTCAAAAAATTGCTGTGGATATATAGTTAGAGAGGGGTCTAGATGGAGGATAAAAAATAAAAAAAATAAAAAAAAAAAATGAAAAAAATTCTTTTTATTTCAACCAGAAATCCCTACTCTGGTAGATACTCTGGAGATGTTATTGGGTCGAGAAAAATATTAAATACCTTAAAAAAAAATAATATCGTTGATTTGGCAACTCTAGATAAAGAAGAAAATTTTACAAAAAAAAATGTCTATATTTTCAAATCACCCTTCTTATTAATTAAAATATTTTATCTCCTAAGATCTCTTGCTACTTTAAAACCGTTACACTTTGGTCTTTTTTACTCAAACAAAATGAAAAGGTTTATAAAAAAAAATGCCTACAATTATGACCTAATTTTTTGTTATCACATAAGATCCGCCCAATATGTTCCTGAAAATTTTAGAGGAAAAAAAATTATAGAAATGGGTGATTTATATTCAAGCAATTACAGACAAACTTTTCATTATTTAAATTTTCTTAACCCTTTAAAATACATCTATTTTTTAGAAAGTCTTTTGGTAAAAAAAATAGAAAAAAGTATATTCTTAAATTTTGATAAAATAATTTTATTTTCAAAAAGTGAAATAAAAAAAATAAATAAGCAATTTATTAAGAAAATAATTCATATCGATTTATCAATAGATAAAATTAAAAAAAAATACTTATTTTCAAAAAAAAATAAAAAAATTTTATTTATTGGAAATCTAAAATATTTACCAAATATTTTTGCTGTTAAAAATTTTGTAAAAAATGTTCTTCCAAAGCTAAAAAAAAAAATCCCTCATATTAAATTACAAATTATCGGAGATATAAATTTAATTGATAAAATTTTATTAATAAGAAATAAGGAAGTTGAGTGTCTAGGTATACAAAAAAATTTAGATAAATTTATTAAAGGTGCTTTTTGTGGTTTAGCAAATTTAGAAATAGCTACCGGAGTTCAAGGAAAAATATTAACGTATATGTCTTATGGTTTGCCGGTTGTCTGTTCAAAAAAAGCGGCGTCTAACTTTAGCAAAAATGTGATGTACTACAAAAATTATCATGAACTTATTGATAAAATTTCGATTTTAAATAAGGATGTTAAAGTGAGCAGGCAGATGTCTAAAAACTCTTTAATTTTTGTTAATAATTTTAAATGGAAAAAAATCAGCCAACATTACTTAAAAGTTGTTGGATCCTAATAAATCACTTTTTCTAAATATAGACCTTCAGGAGGAGCTGGTGGAGCACATAACTCCCTCTTTTTTTTTTTAATTACCGATTTAATTTTTTCAGGTTTCCATCTATTTTCCCCAACATATTTCAAACAACCAACCATTGATCTAACTTGTTTTTGTAAAAAAGATTTTGACTCAAAAAATATAAATATTTTATTAGCTTTTTTTTTAATTTTTACTTTTGAAATAGTTTTTACTGGACTTCTAGCTGAACATGATGATGCTCTCATTGATGAAAAATCATGTGTACCTAAAAAAAATTTGATTCCCTTTTTCATTTTATAAATATCAAGTCTTTTTTTTATTAGCCAGGTTCTATTTTCACAAATTGGAGAATTTACTGAACGATTGAAAATTATATATTTATATATTTTTTTTTTTACGTTATGACGTGCGTGAAAATTAATATTTTTTTTATTTAATTTAATTATTGAAATTGATTTATTTTTAAGAAAAAAATTTACAGAGTTTAAAAATTTATATTTATCTTTTATCTCTTTGTTTAGAGTAAAATTTGCACTCTGACCTTTAGCATGGACGCCTGCATCTGTTCGGCCTGAACCTATAATTTTAATTCTTGACCTTAATACCTTAGTTAGACATTTCTGAATTATTGATTGGATAGAAACTCCATTTTTTTGGATTTGCCAACCAACAAAATTGGTGCCCAAATACTCAATAATAATTTGATAGTTAAACATTAGATAAGTAGCTCTCCTTTGGAGATTTTATATCCTGCTAAAAAACTCTTTGTATCAACTACTTTCTTTCCCTCTTTTTGAAGAAATTTTATTTTTATAGATTTATCCTTGCAACCTACAATCAGATCGTCTGTTAAAACTTCTCCTACCTTCCCTCTCGCTTCAGATAATTCAGCTTCAATGATTTTAATCCTGTTACCTTTATGCTCAAACCAAACTCCTGGGTAAGGATTTAATCCATTTATTTTTGCAATTATTTTTTTTGATAATTCGTTCCATTCTATTAATGACTCTGTTTTTTTGATTTTTTTTGCATATGTAGCAAAATTTTCATTTTGATTTATAAATTTAGTTTCATTCTTTTCAAATAATAATATTGCTTCTAAAATCAATTTTGAACCAACATCAGACAGTTTCTTGCTTAAAGAATTAAAATTATCTTTAATATTTATGTTAACACTTTTCTTCAACATATAAGGTCCGGCGTCAAGCTTTGATACAATCTTCATAATAGTAATTCCAGTTTCTTTATCCATTCCCATTATAGATCTTTGAATTGGGGCAGCGCCTCTCCATTTTGGAAGTAACGACGCATGAATATTTAAAAAAATTAAATTATTAATGCTTAAAAACTTTTTTGGAATTATTTGACCGTATGCAGCTACTATTACTAATTTTACATTAGACTCCATGATAAATTTATAATCGGACTCATTATTCAAATTACTAGGAGTCCTTACAGGGAGTTTTAGTTTTTCAGCCTCTATATGAATAGGTGATTTGATTATTTTTTGACCTCTAGATTTTTTCTTTGGCGGTTGAGTGAATACTGATAAAACTTCATGTTTAGAATTTAACACTCTTAAAGTGGTTACAGCAAATTCAGGAGTTCCCATAAAAATTATTTTTAAAGCCATCTAATCTATAAAATAATTTTGTTAAGATCTTTTTTGTGTTTTACTAATTTTTTTAAAATCATATCTTTTTTTAATTTGGATAAATGGTCAATAAATAATACTCCATTAAGGTGATCTACTTCGTGTTGTATGCAAGTAGATAAAAGACCCTTTGCTTTAATTTCCTTTTTATTCCCGATGTAATCAATATACTTTATATGGCATTCGGCTGGCCTCTCAATTTCCGCATAATGACCTGGTAAGGATAAACAGCCTTCTTCGTAAATTGAGCTAGTTTTAGATTTTGAAATTATTTCGGGATTAATTAAAAAAAGCGGATTTTTTTTATCTTTATCTTTAGAAATGTCTATCACGATTAAACGTTTTAAAATGCCGACCTGCACAGCTGCCAAACCAATACCTGGTGCTGAATACATGGTTTCCAGCATATCATCTAATAATCCTCTAAGTTCATCATCTACTTTTTCTAAAGTTTCGCTTTTTTTTCTTAAAATAGGATCTGGCTCAATCACAATTTTTCTTTTGGACATAATTAATTATATTTTAATTAAGTTCTCAATGGTAGGGCGGAATTTAAAACTTTATTTCTTATATTTACTAATTTCATTTTATTTAAAAGATTGGTAACAAAATATATAGTTTCTGGATCAAGTTGATAAGGCTCATCTTCACCAATTATCTCAACAATCTTTAATGCTAAAAATGCTTTTTGATCCCTGTCGATCAATTGTAATAAATTGTCTGGTACATTAAATTTTTTGGACATCTCATTATATTTAAAGTTTGATGGCAGTAAAAAACCATCTGCGATCAATGAGTCTGCTAAAGCTAGATCTTTTGCTGAAATAAAATATTTTTTATTTTTAATTATTTTTTTAAAAATTTTATCAATATCTTTTTGAACTTTATTTTTATTTTCTCCTTCAATAAAGTACTTCAAAATTTTTGACTGATGTAATATTTTATCATTATATTTTACTTTTCCTAAATAAAGATCTTCGTCCGATAAAACTCTATTTAGAGCGACCTCTTGATACTTATTAGGTAAATTCTCAATTCCAATTTCTTCGATCTTGTCACTTAAAAATTTTGAATAAATATTAATTAAATCTGCTTTTTTAAACAATTCTTCCAGCAAAAATAAATATTCAATTTTAGAGTCATTAGATTCTGATAATAAAAATTTTTGGTAAATAAGTGCCCGGGCATCACTTTCATTTAGAGTTTGATAATTATTTCTTGCGTTTACTAATGTATTTAAATTAAAAGGGATCTGCTGATAAATCTCGAAAATTTTATTTTTATCAAGTTGACCATTATTTGCAGCTACTTCAAGCTCTTTTAGCTTAACTTTATTCGAGGCATCATCTAATTTTATTAAATTTGCTGAGTTTAAGTATTTCCAAATCTCTGGTTTAGTTTTATTTGTTGGTTCATATTTGAAATCAACAATAGTTACGCTTGAAAGATAAAAGTTTAAAAGATTCTTTTCATTTACTTTGTTTACAGTTTTTTCTGAAACTCCAAGTAAAAAATTAATTTTATCGTCATAAAATTTACTCGATTGTTTTTGCTCTCGTAAAAGATCTAACAGAAGTTGAGCTTCTGATTTTTTATTATCGAAGATAAGACAATAAATTTTAAATTTTTCAAGATAAGCATCTTTAATTTTAGCATCTATAAACTTTATTTGTTCACACCCTTTTTTTATATTTCCTCCTGCTATATTTTTATCTACTAAATATTGTACAGCTTTGCTCTTATTGTCAAATTCCTTATTTTGTTTTAAAAAATCTTCAATTAATTCAGCACGATCATTTTGTATTAACCAATTTATTTTTAATTTTACAAATTCTTTCTCAGTCATTCCCTTAGGTGGATATGAGAATGAAAATAATATTACATCTAATATTTCATTTGAAGACTTTGAGAGATTAATTTTTTTAAGTCTTTGAAGGCTTAATCTAAAATCTTCTGCCTCTGTAGTAGACCACATATTCAAATTTAAATTATAATTTGCTGGATCATAAATTCCATACACTTTTTGCTCATTTGCATTAATAGGTATTCCCTCTTCTATTTGAATTTTTTCTAAAGATTTTATTTTTTGTGAAGACTGTAAGTTAGAATTTGATTGTGTGCTTACATTTTCAGTTTTTGTGTTATCAGGTAGTGCTTCTTTTTTATTCTTCCAAATATCTATTTTTTCCTCACTAAAAAGAGGCTGGCAAAAAATTAATAATAAGCTAAATAAAAAACTAAAGCTTTTTAATTTCATTAGTAATGTCTATTTTGTATTTTTTTTCAGGACTTGGAAAACTAATTTTTTCTATTAAAAAAATTACAAAAATAAAAACAATAATTGCTAGCAGTAACTTAATTAAAGTTTTTATTATTGAGCTTCCTAAACTAGATTGTCTGTTGTATTTAAGTTGCATACTTTATGATTTGATTTAAACTCAATAAATAAGACATATTTATGAAAAATCATAATCAAAAAGGATGCTAAATTGCTAAAAAACCTTACTTTGACCGGAATGATGGGAGTTGGAAAATCTACAATAGGTAAAAATTTAGCCAAAAAGCTTAAATATAATTTTATTGATATTGATAAACTGATAGAGGCTAATGAAGGGATGTCAGTAAACTTGATATTTCAAAAAAAAAGTGAGACCTACTTTAGAAAAATTGAAAATGATTTAACATTGTCTGAATTAAAAAAAGATGGTTCAGTCATATCATTAGGAGGTGGGGCATTTTTAAATAATACTATTAGGAAAAGTGCTAAAAAATTCTCTATAAGTTTTTGGCTAGATCTTCCAACTGAACAATTAATTAAAAGATTAAAAAAAAATAAGCAGAGACCTCTTTTATATAAAAAAAATATAAACGAAACTGTGAAAAAAATTTATTTTGAAAGAAAAAAAATATACAGTGAGGCTGATTATAGAGTTAAATGTAATGCTTTAAAATCAGATGAAATAATTAATAAAATTTTAAAACTATATGAAAACTCAGGAAATTAAATTTAAAAATTTAAATACTAACTATTCAGTTTTAATTGGCAAAAATACAATCAATTTTTTACCCAGAAAACTAAAATTATTATGTCCCAAAACAAAAAATATAGCATTAATTTTCGATAAAAAAGTTCCTTTTAAATTTCAAAAAATTCTTAAAAGAAAACTAAAAAACTATAATCTAATATTTTTACTATTTAACGCAAATGAGAAAAACAAATCAATGGGGACAATTAATAAATATTTACAAATTTTATTATCAAAAAATTTTAATAGAGCAGATTTAATTATAGCTGTTGGTGGAGGTATCACGGGCGATGTGGCTGGTCTTGTTGCGAGTATTTTTAAAAGAGGAATTAATTTTATTAATCTTCCCACTACTCTACTAGCACAGGTAGACTCTGCTATTGGAGGTAAGACTGGCATTAACTCTAAATATGGAAAAAATCTAATTGGATCATTTTATCAACCAAAATTAGTTGTAAGCGATATAGAGTTCATCAGTTCTTTGCCCAAAAAAGAGATGATCTGTGGATATGCTGAAATTTTGAAACATTCAATTATTAAAGATAAAAAATTTTTTTATTGGCTAAAAAAAAATACTCACTTTGTGCTTAGAAAAAAAAGTAAAGAACTTGCTTATGCTATAAAAAAAAGTTGTGAAATTAAAATGCACTTTGTTAATCAAGATGTTAACGAGAAAAACTTAAGAATGATTTTAAATTTTGGACATACCTTCGCTCATGCTATAGAAATAAAAAATAACTATTCTAAAAAGATTTCTCACGGAGAAGCTGTATTATCTGGAATGATTCTAGCCACTAAACTTTCTGCACTAAAAAAAATTTGTTCTCTTAAAACTTTAAATGAGATCAAAAATATTTATATTAAAAACAATTTACAGCATACATTTAAAAAATTTTCCCACCATAATTCAATCAACAAATTAATTCCTTTTTTAAAAAATGATAAAAAAAATAATGATGAAAGTATAAATTTTATTCTACTCAGGAATATTGGAAAAACTGCTTTACCCTATAAAAATAAAATACCCGTCAATACATTAAAAAGATTGACTAAATCTATTTCTCAATACTGATTTCAAGAGCGTGAATTTTCGTTTTAAGGTCATCATGCAAAACTTTCATGATTTTTTTTTGAGCATTTAGCCTTGAAATAGAATCTAAATATAAAGATTTTATTTTTAAATGCAGGTGAAATTTATCTGGTGAATAAAATTTGTGACCTTTATGACTATGTGAATTATCAACAATTACAATGTCTTCAATTTGAATTTCATCTTTCAATTTTCTTATTATTTCTTCAAAATAATTTTTCATTAATTCGATTTTACTATATAGAGACATTCAATGAAAATTATTTGTGATTGGGAAAATTGTAATGAAATTGGGGTGTACAAGGCGCCTATTGAAAAAGACAATAGTAAAAAATACAGATTACTTTGTTTAAGTCATGTTAAAATTTTTAACAAAAGTTGGAATTATTTTGAAAATATGAATGATCAAGAGATAGAATTTTTCATTAAATCAGACTTAACATGGCATAAATCTACAAAAACTTTTGGATCTTCTGATAATTTTTTTAATATTTTATGGAACAATGCTTTAGATGATAAATTGAATATTTTTAAAAGTACAAACTTTAAAGATTTTAAAAAAACAAAAGTATCACAGCAAGATAAAGATGCGCTACAAGTAATGGAATTAAACGAACAGGTAAAATGGGAACAAATTCAATCAAAATTCAAAGAACTTGTAAAAAAATATCATCCTGATAAAAACCAGGGAAGTAAAAAATTTGAGGATAAATTAAAAACAATTACTTTGGCGTATAGTCAACTTAAAAAAACTTTAGGAAAAAAATGAGTTTAGAAACATTCTTAAAAAAAACAGACATAAAATTATCAGTTAAGCAAACTTTTGGATTTGAGAGTGATATGCAAGTTGAAGCTTTTTCAAAAAAGAATGAATATGTTCCAAAGATAGATCCTGATTACAAATTTGACAAAGATACTACTTTAGCAATTTTAGCCGGCTTTTCTTTCAACAAAAGAGTTTTAATTCAAGGTTATCATGGAACGGGAAAATCCACTCACATAGAGCAAATAGCTGCGAGACTTAATTGGCCATGTGTTAGAGTTAATTTGGACAGCCACATTAGTAGAATAGATTTAATTGGTAAAGATGCGATAGTTTTAAAAGATGGCAAACAAATTACGGAGTTTAAAGAGGGTATTTTACCTTGGTCAATACAAAATCCAGTAGCATTAGTATTTGATGAATATGATGCAGGTAGGCCTGATGTGATGTTTGTAATTCAAAGAGTTTTAGAAAATGAAGGAAACTTTACTTTATTAGATAAAAATAAAGTTTTACAGCAACACGACTTATTTAGAATTTTTGCAACAACTAACACTGTTGGTCTGGGTGACACAACAGGTTTGTACCATGGCACTCAACAAATTAACCAAGGTCAAATGGATAGATGGAATATAGTGTCGACATTGAATTATCTGCCATTTGATAAAGAGCTGGAAATAGTTTCGGCAAAAAATAAAAGCTTAAACAATAAAGATGGGAAAGAACTTTTATCAAATATGATAAAGGTTGCCGATCTAACAAGAAAAGGTTTTGTTAATGGTGATATCTCCACTGTAATGAGCCCTCGAACAGTTTTACACTGGGCAGAAAACACAAGTATATTTAAAGACCAAGGTTATGCTTTTAGAATTACATTTTTAAATAAATGTGATGAACTAGAAAAAAAGATAATTTCTGAATATTACCAAAGATGTTTTGGTGAAGACTTGCCAGAGTCGTCTATTAATATCACTTTATAAAGTGGAAAATAAAAAAGAGAAAATAGCTGATTTTAAAACTGCAATAAGTTCAACGGTTAGATCTTTGTCTAAT
>JADHRE010000016.1 GCA_016777595.1 Candidatus Pelagibacter sp. | reverse complement strand
ACATCCACAAATGGTGTCACATTTATCTCACTCATCGGTTCTTTTCTTGAGCGATTAAAATTAAAAGCCATTATTAAATTATTGATAAAAATCTTTTTGAAAAATTATCTATTCTCGAGAAGTATTTTTGAGAGTCGTTATTAAATTTATTATAAGCTACCACAGCTGGTATAGCAGCTAATAATCCTAATGCTGTTGCAAATAATGCTTCTGCTATTCCTGGTGCAACTATTGCTAAACTTGTATTTCTAGATATTGCGATCGATTGAAAGGAGTTCATGATTCCCCAAACTGTGCCGAACAATCCAATAAAAGGAGCTGTGGACCCTACTGTTGCGAGAAATGTAAAATTTTTTTCTACTTTTTTCATCTCAGTATCCGTAGCGATTTCCAATATTCTGCCTACTCTAGCTGATTGAACTACTGAAGATTGTCTTTTAGTTTTGACTAGTTCTGCCATTGCAGATTTAAAAATAAGAATTGCAGGATCATTTGAATTAGCGGGTAAACTGTTATTAAAACTTTCTGCAGATTTAGCTTTCCAAAATTTTTTTTCAAATTCTTGGATTGAATTGTTGATATTTTTAAATAATTTAAATTTATCAAAAATTAGCGCCCATGAAAAAATTGAACACGCTATTAATAAGATGATTACAAATTTTACTACAAAGTCAGCTCTTAAAAAAAGTTTCCATAAAGAGAAGTCTGTTGCTCCGCCTAATCCAACAACTTGGGCTGCTATATCTTGTTCCATTAAGTCTAATTACTTTTAGAATGTGTCATGAATTTGGCGTTAATAATGAATTTGGGTTTAATTTTCTTCTGATAGTCTTGTTTCACTGAAAAATCTTGCAATTAAAATTGCATCAGATTTATTAACATCCTTTTTTTTTGAAAGCTGATTTGAGAGTTTTGGATACATTTCTATAGCTTTAGTCCTACTTGAGTCTTTAGAAGAATTGATTAATTCAAAGTGTTTTTTCCATTTTGAAGGTCTAACAAAGAAAATTGGTAGCTCTAAAGCTGCACAAACTCCTTTAATAGCACCAAAAGTTTGACCAAAATTAAACATACTAGTAACACCTTGGCCGGGCATTGCATTGACTTGTTCAACAACAACAGAAACTTCCTCGTTTAAGTCAATGTTTTCTTTAATTAAATTTACAAGAAGCGCACTATTTAACTGTCTTTTATTTTTTTTTCCTTCAGACATCACTGGCATATCAAATATATTTAAAACCTTATTATTTTCTAATACAGCTATTGCACCACTCAAACCAGGGTCAATTCCAATAATTTTCATAATTGTAAATTTTTCAAATTAGCATTAGTAAAGATATTTTGAACATCATCTAGTTCCTCCAATGCGGTTAAAACTTCAATAATCTTCTCGCTTTGATCTTTGTCCAAATCTATGTAATTTAAAGGCCTCCATTCTATTGACGAATAATTAAAAGTTTCAATTTTTTTTTCTAGTTTAGTTTTGATTTTATAAAAGTCTTCTTTTTCAGTTATTATTTCAAAAATTTCATCTATGCTCGCACAATCTTTTGCGCCTGCATTTATTGCGATTTCGAATATTTCTTCTTCTTTAATTTTTTTTTTATCTATGTGTATGATACCACAATTTGAAAACATATGAGTTGATGAACCAGACTCTCCTAGTCTTCCGCCATTTTTTTGTAATACAGTTCTAATACTTGATGCAGATCTATTTCTATTATCAGTTAAAGTTTCAATTATCAAAGCAACATTTGATGGTCCAAATCCTTCATATCTTAAACTTTCATAATTTTTATCACCACTCATTTCTGATTTACTAATTGCTCTATAAATATTATCTTTTGGCATATTAGCTTGTTTCGCAGCTTGAATAGCTGTTCTCAGCCTGGGATTCATGTTGGGGTCTTTGTCTCCCAGTTTTGCAGCAACTGTTATTTCTCTAGAAATCTTTGAAAATATTTTTGACCTCTCTTTATCTGCCCTTCCTTTTTTATGTTTTATTCCTGCCCAATGTGAATGTCCTGCCATAATTACTTAGCTAAACTACCTCCATCAATTAAACGAGTAACACTTTTGGCTAAGCCAGTCTCAACGTTTGTTTCAACAATAATTCCTGATAAAGTTCCCTCTCCTTCTGCAGGAAAATGTTTTACAGCTTCTTTGTCCTTGAGAAATTTTTTTATAGAATTTTCTTTGTTCATTCCAATAACAGAATTATAATCACCGCACATTCCGATGTCAGTTTGATAAGCCGTGCCATTATCTAAAATCCTTGTATCAGCCGTTGGTACATGAGTGTGGGTACCAACAACACAGGTTGCTTGACCATCAAAAAAATGTCCTGCAGCCATTTTTTCACTTGTTATTTCACCATGAAAATCTACCACAAGAAAATCTACATTTTTTTTTAAAATCATTTTTTTGCTTATTTTTTTTGCTTCTTGAAACACATCTTCTGTTTTTCTCATAAAAACATTTCCCATAAGATTAATCACACCTATTTTATATTTCTTATCTTTTGTAAAATATATCTCATAACCTCTTCCGGGAGATCCTTCAGCCAAATTTGAAGGTCTTAATAATCTGTTTTCTATATCAATATAATTTGTTGTTTCTTCTTTATCCCAAATATGGTTCCCAGAAGTAATCACATCAACACCCTTTGCAAAAAATTCTTCTGCTATATCTTTAGTTATACCCCTTCCATCATCGGCGGCATTTTCACCATTAACAATAATAAAATCAGTTTTATATTTTTTAATTATATTGGGAAGTTTTGTATTTATAGCCTCTCTTCCTGAAAATCCCATGACATCACCTAAAATTAATATTTTCATTAGTGAATACCCTTTTCAGTTAAAATATAATTAAGCTTAACATCGTTTTTATCTTTCGGAAGCTTATGATATTTTTGAAATGAAAAAGCAACTCCTACAGAGTGAATATTTTTAAATTTTTTTAAATATTTAATTAAGTATCGATCATAAAATCCTTTTCCATAACCAAGCCTATAATTTTGTTTATCAAAAGCTAAAATTGGGACCAACATAAAATTAGGAATTTTTATTTTAGTTTTATTTGGCTCTAACATTCCAAATTGATTAACGAATAAAGCTTGATTTTTTTTCCATGAATAAAAATTCATATTATTTTGTCTTTCAATTGCTGGGAGTAGAACATCTTTATTTTTCATATAATCGTTTTCTAAAAATTTTAAAACGTTTAATTCAAAATTTGAGGGATAGTATAAAGCCAGGTTTAAATTTTTTCTTTTAAGTTTTGATTTAATTAGCTTAATTAAAGGAAAAAAGAATTCTTGATCAATATCATAATATTTCTTTTTTCTTAAATAATAATACCTCTTTCTTAGTATTTTTTTTTGATCCATCTACTGTATTTTAGACAGTGACTCTGTATTAGAAATTATTTTCTCCAATGATTGAGTTGTTTTATCAAGCATAGACTCATATAAAGAATTATTTTCTTCAATTGTCTTCTTAAAACTATCTAGTTCATTATTTAATTTTTTGATTTCAATATCCTTGTTCTCTTTGTATTGAATTGCTAAAGACTTTATTTCTTTAAATTTATTAGATATTTCTTCTAGTTTATTTTTTTGATTTGTGACTTTTTGCTTTAAATTGAAATACTCATCGATTAGTTGTATTGTTGTAATTAATAAAAGCTTATTCTCTCCAATATTGCCCAGCTTATCTTTTAATTCAGAATATTTTTTATCCAAAAATTTAGTTAGCTTTTTTAATGACTCTTCTTGACCGTCATCACATGACAGAAGGTAATCTTTATTATTAAATTTAATATTTACATTTGCCATTTGTCAATTTCACTTACCAAGCTTTCGGTTTCCTTGCTTAACTCATCAATATCCTGGTTAAACCTAGCTTCTAATTCTGACTTTTTATTAACTTCTAATTGAAGTTTTTTTATCTTGTCTTTTAGATATTTATGTTCTCTCATTAACTCTTGATTATGTTTTTCAATCTCTTTTTTTTTATAAGCTAATTCATTTTTTTCATTTTTTATTTTTTCTAGTTCATGGCTAGGCTGTGAATAACTTAAAGACATTGAATTTAATTTATCAATAAGCTGGTTTAAATTTTGCTGTTTCTTTTCAAAATTACTCATAAAGTTTTATAGCATAATATTGATATAGTGAGTTTAAGTCTATATAGGTAATTACAAGTGAGTGTAAAATTTAACCAATTATCAAACGCAATTAGATTTTTATCAATTGACGCTGTACAAAAAGCAAATTCGGGTCATCCTGGTATGCCAATGGGCATGGCAGATGTTGCAACAGTTTTATTTAAATACCACCTGAGGTTTAATCCAAAAAATCCAAATTGGATTAATAGAGATAGATTTGTTTTATCAGCAGGACATGGTTCAATGCTACTTTATTCTCTTCTTTATCTCTGCGGTTATAAAAGTATTTCAATTGACGATATAAAAAAATTTAGACAACTTAACTCAATTTGTGCCGGTCACCCAGAATATAAAGCAGGATCTGGTATTGAAACTACAACTGGTCCATTGGGACAAGGTTTGGGAAACGCTGTTGGAATGGCGATAGCTGAGGAAATTTATAGAAAAAAATTTGGTTCAACCTTAATTAATAACAAAACTTACGTAATTGCTAGCGATGGAGATTTAATGGAGGGTATTAGTCACGAGGCGATGAGTTTAGCTGGCCATCTTAAATTAAAAAACTTAATTGTTTTTTTTGATAATAATAAAATTTCAATTGATGGTTCAACTTCATTAAGTGTCTCAGATAATTATAAAAAAAGATTTGAGTCATATGGTTGGAATTTTTTGGAAATTGATGGTCACAATGAAAAACAAATTTCTAAAGCTATTTTAAAAACTTCAAAATCTAATAAACCGACGCTTGTATCTTGCAAAACTATAATAGGATTTGGATCACCAAATAAATCTGGAAAAGCCTCCTCGCATGGATCTCCTTTGGGTGATGAAGAAATTGCCTTGGTTAGAAAAAAACTTAAATGGAATAATGAACCATTCGAAATTCCGCAAGAAGTATTAAATGAATGGAGAAAAATTGGTGATAAAGGTGAGAAGCTAGAAGAGAAATGGCAAGAAACAATCAATAAAAAAAGTTCTAAAATTAAAAGCGATCTAGAAAAAAATTATTTAAACTCTGTTTTAGAAAATTTAGATAGCTTAATTAATAAAGAAAAAACAAAATATTTTGAATCTAAACCAAGCTTAGCTACTCGACAGTGTTCCATGGCAGCTATTGAAAAGATTTCTGCTTTGCTCCCGCAGCTCATAGGTGGTTCAGCAGACTTGAGTGGTTCCAACAATACAAAAACTAATAATTCTAAAATTATTAATTCTAAAAATTTTGACGGGAATTACATTCATTATGGGGTAAGAGAGCATGGTATGGCTGCAGTTATGAATGGGTTGGCCCTTTACGGAGGATTAATACCTTATGGTGGAACGTTTTTAATTTTTTCTGATTACTGCAAACCTTCTATTAGATTATCTGCTTTAATGGGTCTTAAGGTGATATATATTTTTTCTCATGACTCTATTGGTTTAGGAGAAGATGGTCCTACGCACCAACCTATTGAACAGCTTGCTGGACTTAGAGCTATTCCAAATTTAAATGTTTTTAGGCCCGCGGATATCAACGAAACTTTAGAGTGTTGGGAGATAGCCTTAAAAAGCCACAACACTCCAAGTGCAATTGCACTATCAAGACAAAAAGTTCCTTATATAAATCCTAAAAACTCCAAAGAAAATAAATGTGAAAAAGGAGCGTACGTAGTTAGAATCACCTCCCATGAAAGCAACGTGACTTTGGTTGCTTCGGGCACTGAAGTTGAGCTCGCTTTAAAAGTCCAGGAAAAACTTAAAGAAAATAATATTCACTCAAAAGTCATTTCAATGCCGTGCATGGAGCTTTTCGACAAACAACCGAAAGATTTTCGTAATGACATTATTGAAGAAAACTCACTAGTTGTTACTTTAGAGGCTGGAAGCATTATGTCTTGGCAGAAATATATAAAAAACAAAGGGATGAATATTGGTATAGATCAGTTTGGAGAAAGCGCGCCCTATAAAGAAGTGTATGACCACTTTGGCTTATCAGAAGATAAGATTGTAGGTTTCATTCAAAAAAAATTAAGAGAATAATTTAGATTAATGGATAAAATAAAATTTTTTCCTAATAATTTAGATGTTCAAAATCAAAAAATAATTCTAAGATTAGATTTAAACGTTCCAATTAAAGATAAAATAATTATAGATGATACAAGAATAGTCTTATGTTTGCCTTTCATAAAAAAATTAATTGAAAAAAAAGCTAAAATAATAATTATCAGTCACCTTGGCAGACCAAAAGGAATTAAAGATCCTGCTCTGTCTTTAATACCAGTTTATAAATATCTTAAAAAAATACTTCAAACTAACGTATATTTTTTTATGGGAAATTTTGATAGTGAAATGAAAGATAAATTTTCCCATTTAAAAGAAGGCGAGGTAATATTAATTGAAAATATAAGATATTTTAAGGAAGAAACAGATAACGATGAAAATTTTTCAAAAAAATTAGCCTCTCTTGGTGATATTTATATCAATGATGCTTTTTCATGCTCTCATAGAAAACAATCATCTATATACAACATAACTAAGTACATAAAAAAAAATTTTGCTGGGCCCCTTTTAAAAAAAGAAATAGATGCAATTAATCTTGTTATCAATAATAAGAAAGAGCCAGTCACATGTATTATTGGTGGCTCAAAAATTTCAACAAAAATAAATGTTATCACAAATCTAATTGAAAAAATTAATAATCTTATCATTGTTGGTGCCATGGCTAATAATTTTTTTATTTATAAAAATTTAAAAGTTGGAAAGTCTTTAATAGAAAACAATACTAAAGAAATTATTAAAAAAATATATGATAAAGCTTTGATAAATAATTGTGAGATAATAATTCCGGAAGATTGTGTTGTTGGAACCAGCTTTGATGGAGACGGAAAAGATAAAAACTTAGAGAAAATTGAAAAAAATGAAATTATTTTAGACATTGGATCCAATACAATAAAAAAAATTAAACAAACAATTGAACAATCTAATACGGTATTATGGAATGGACCGGCAGGATATTTTGAGAATAAAAATTTTCTTAACGGAACCGTGTCGATAGCAGAAATTATTTCAAAAAATACTCGGGAAAAGTCATTGATATCAGTTCTGGGAGGAGGAGATACTCTTGCGGCAATTAATAAGAGCAAAAATAAACTTTTTTTTTCTCACTTATCAACAGCAGGTGGTGCATTTTTGGAATACTTAGAAGGAAAAGACTTGCCTGGTCTTAGTGTTTTAAAATAAATAATCCTTATGACGTTAAATGAAATAGCTAAAAAAATGTGTGCCAAAGGAAAAGGTATTTTGGCAGCTGATGAAAGCACTGGCACTATAGCAAAAAGATTTAAAAGTATAAATGTAGAGAATTTAGAGAAAAATAGATTAAAGTTTAGACAAACTCTTTTTAATTCAAGTGCAATGAAGAATTATATTGGGGGAGTAATCTTATTTGATGAAACTATAAAACAGAAAACAACTCTAGGTCCTACTATTCCAGAATTAATTTCTAAGCATGGAGCTATACCAGGAATTAAAGTTGATAAAGGCGCTAAACCGCTAGCAGGGTCGAATGATGAAACAGTTACAGAAGGTTTAGATGGGTTGCGTGAAAGATTACAAGAGTACTATGATCTTGGTGCAAGATTTACAAAGTGGAGAGCGGTTTATAAAATTTCAAATAATTTCCCTTCGTCTCAATCAATTAAGTCAAATGCTCATGCTTTAGCAAGATACGCAGCTTTAGTTCAAGAAGCTAAGATGGTTCCAATAGTTGAGCCAGAAGTTCTTATGAATGGATCTCATAATATTGAAAAATGCTATCAAATTACAGCCGATGTTCTAGATGAATGTTTTAATGAATTAGAAATTCATAAAGTTGATTTAAAAGGAATAGTATTAAAACCAAATATGGTGTTACCCGGCTCTGAATGTAAAGACAAATCTACCCCTGAAGAAATTGCAAAAAAAACAATGGATTGTTTAAAGAAAAATGTTCCAAGTGATGTTCCTGGAATTGCGTTTTTGTCAGGTGGACAGTCTGAAATCAATTCTAGCAAAAATTTAAATGAGATTAATAAAATTAATGATAGTAAATTTTTAATTACATTTTCATATGGAAGAGGCTTACAAGCTAGTGCATTAAAAGAATTCGGAAAAAACCAAGATAATGATGCAAAAATCCAAAAAGCTTTTAATCATAGAGCTAAAATGAATGGTCTTTCTTCTAAAGGAGAATGGACCGAAGATTTAGAGAAAGAGTCTGCAGCTTAATCACATTGAAGAAATTTATTTATTTAATTTCACCAAATAAAATAAATAAAAATTTTTATAATAGTTTAGACAAAGTTCTATCAATAAAAAATGTAAAATTTTTTCAATTAAGATGTAAAAAAATAAGACTTCAAAAACTTTCAATTATTGCTACTAAGATTAAAAAAATAACAACCAAACATAAGGTAAAATTAATCATTAATGATTATTTAGATCTGGCTTGCGAAATAAAAGCTGATGGTTGTCATTTAGGACAAAGTGATATGCCGATTAAAATGGCTAGAAAAAAAATTAAAAAAAAAATCTTAGGAGTAACTTGCCATAATTCTAAAATTCTTGCTACAAATGCTATTAGAGACAAAGCAGATTACATAGCCTTTGGATCATTTTTTAAATCTAAACTAAAACCTAATGCCCAAAAATCAAATCTTGATATTTTGAAATGGGCAAAAAAGGAGATAAAAAAGCCAATTGTTGTAATTGGAGGAATAAATAATTTAAATTATAAAAAATTGATAAGTGCTGGAGCAAAATATATTGCAATATCGAGTTTTATTTGGGATAACCCAAAATTAAAACCTGAGTTTGCAATTAGAAAGTTCAAATGAAAATTACAGCCATTGAAATAAAGCCTGGAATGATTATAGAACACAAAAATGATTATTGGAATGTTCTAAAAACCCAACATGTTAAACCGGGAAAAGGTGGGGCTTTTAATCAAGTGGAATTGAAAAGCATTATTAGGGGAACAAAATTAAACGAAAGATTTAGATCAAGCGAAACTGTTGAAAAAGCTGAGATCCAAGAAAAAAAATTTAATTTTCTTTATTTAGATGGAGAGAATTGTCATTTTATGGATAACACAACATTTGAGCAAGTTGAAATTCCAAAATCTATTACTGGGGAACACTATAAATTGTTGAAAGAAAATTTAGAAATTACTATTTCATTCATGGAGGAAAAACCTATTGGGATTGAGTTGCCAAATAATATTGAATGCGTAATTGAAACGACTGACGCTGCAATAAAAAATCAAACTGCTTCATCTTCTTATAAACCTGCAATACTAGATTGTGGTATAAAGATTAATGTTCCACCGTTTATTGAGAGTGGTGAGAAAATTGTTATTGATACTCGAACATTAGAATATGTAAAAAGAGTTAATTAATGAGGTTAAATTCTCCTCAAATCAATTTAATTACCAGAGCATGCATGAAAGCTTCAAGATCATTGATAAGAGATTTTGGAGAAATTGAAAATCTACAAGTCTCGACAAAAGGACCGGGAGATTTTGTATCATCAGCAGATAAAAGAACTGAAAAAATTTTAATTGATGAATTACAAAAAGCTCATCCTGATTATGGGATACTTACTGAAGAGACAGGAATAATTAATAAATCAAATACCAAAAATAGATGGATAATTGATCCAATAGATGGAACTATGAATTTTTTAAATGGTATCCCTCAATTTGCAATTTCTATTGCTTATGAAGAGAATGGTGAAATTAAATGTGGTGTTATATTTAATCCTATAATGAATGAGATGTATTGTGCTGAAAAAGGTAATGGATCTTATCTCAATAATTCAAGAATAAGAGTTTCAAATAAAAAAAATATTAATGATGCACTTCTTGTAACAGGAGGACCCAAAGGGGCAAGTCAAATTAAAGATAAAATTTTTTCTGAATATATTAATGTCTCAAAAAATGTTCCCAATATTAGAAAATTTGGAAGCGCAGCTTTAGATATGGCGTACGTTGCCTGCGGAAGATTTGATGGTTATTGGCAGAGAGAACTAAATTATTGGGATATAGCTGCTGGTATTATTATCTTAAAAGAAGCTGGAGGATTTGTTGATTTTTTTGAACAAGATGCTGACTCACCTTTAAAAAAGAATATTTTAGCTACAAATTCCAATATTCATGAAGAATTGAAAGAACTAATAAATAAAAAAGATATTGAGTAAAAACTATTATTAATATAAAACTTCGCACATGAAAAAAAACACACACCCAAATTACCATAAAATTAAAGTTGTAATGACTGATGGTACCGAATTTGAGACAAGATCTACTTGGGGAAAAGAAAATGATGTTTTAAAACTAGATATTGACCCAAAATCTCATTTCGCTTGGACAGGCGGGACTCAAAAAATTTTGGATAAAGGTAGAGTTAGTAAATATAATAAGAAATTTAGCAACCTTAGATCAAAAAAATAATTTATGACTAAAGCTCCTTTTATGCCAAAAGCAACAGCTGTTTGGTTAGTAGAAAATACCACTTTAACTTTCAAACAAATAGCAGAATTTTGCAATCTACACGAACTGGAAATTAAAGGAATAGCTGATGGAGATGTTGCAAAAGGAATTAAGGCTTACAATCCAATTTTAGCCGGTCAGTTGTCTAGAGAAGAAATTGAAACATGTTCAAAAAATTCTGAAAAGAAACTACAATTATTAAAAAAAGTTGAGGATGTTGAAGTTAAAGAGAGAAAAAGACCAAAATATACACCTCTATCAAAAAGACAAGATAGGCCCGATGCAATTTTGTGGTTGTGTAAAAATGCGTCTGAATTAACCGACGGACAAATCTCTAAATTAGTTGGAAGCACAAAGGGAACAGTTTCTCTTATAAGAAAAAGAAGTTATTGGAATTTCTCAAATCTGAAACCTAGAGATCCTGTTATTTTAGCATTGTGCACTCAAGAGTCTTTTCAAAAAGCCTTGGATAAAGCAAAAAGAAGAGTTGAAAGAGAAAAAAAAGCTAAAATTAGAGAGGAAAAAAAAGCTCAAGCGGCTTCTCTATAGACAAATAGATCTTCTAATGATAACTACCAATAAAATTAACTGGAGGTTTTTATTAAAATAGACGTAAAAGATAATAATGTAGAACAAGCTATTAGGGTTCTTAAAAGAAAACTTCAAAAAGAAGGTTTTTTTAAAGTAATGAAAATGAAAAGCACTTACGAAAAACC
>JADHRE010000015.1 GCA_016777595.1 Candidatus Pelagibacter sp. | reverse complement strand
GGGTGCCTTCACCTACAGCTGCTACATTACATTCCATGCATTATCATAAGGTGAATGTTTTTGATGAACAAACTAAAATCAAATCAAGAAGTAAAGCTAAGTTAGAAGACATTCTAGAAATACCTAAAGCAGATAGACCTAACTGGGCATTAGAAGACATCAACCGTGAACTTGAGAATAACGCACAAGGAATTTTAGGCTATGTTGTAAGATGGGTTAACCAAGGTGTTGGCTGTTCAAAGGTTCTAGATATAAACAATGTTGGTTTAATGGAAGATAGAGCAACACTTAGAATTTCATCTCAACATATTGCAAATTGGTTGCATCATGGTATTTGCAAAGAAGAACAGGTCATGGAAGTAATGAAAAAAATGGCAAAAATTGTTGATGACCAGAATAAAAATGACCCTGAATATCAAAAAATGTCTGACAACTTTGATGGGTCATTAGCGTTTTCTGCAGCATGCGATCTTGTTTTTAAAGGCAGAGTGCAGCCTTCTGGATATACAGAGCCTTTGCTTCATCAAAAAAGATTAGAGAAAAAATCCTACAAATAACAAAGGCAGCTTCAGTCTCCCTCCGCTGCCCTTGATATTAAATTATCTGATTCTTGCAATTAATTTAAGACTCTTTTTGGTTGTATGTGGATATTAAAATCTAATTATTTTAATATTTTTCTGTACGCAAAAATTACAGCAAAAACTATTATTAATGCTGCTATTCCTTGCTCGCCCAAAGTATTTAATAAATTAATTAAATTTTTTGTTACTTGAGAACCAAAAAAAGCTACATTCGGTCCAAATACAATCTCAGCAATCACCGATACAGCTAATAATAGTATTCCTAATTCTAAAAATTTATTTAAATATTTTGTTAACGTTGAAATCCAATTAAGCATAATTTTTTTCCTTTATTTAAACCGCCCTATTTATAGGCTTAGGGCGGTTATATAAAAAGCTAATTCGAGGGAAGTAGCTTTAATTGTTTATTATTTAAACAAGTTTAGAATGATAATAGCCGCTATTAAACCAACTATGCCTGCATCACCTAAAGATTGTACTAAACTAATAATGTTTCCTGCTATTTCACCTACAAATGGAACATTTCCACCTAATAGACTTACAGCGATACCTAACGCAAGTAATGAAACTACTACTTTTGTTAAGCTATCAAACATTGAAGTTAATCCTGAGATTGCTTTCATGTTTTCTCCCTTATTTATTAATAAAAATCGAAACGAATCATATTCGTTTCGAATTATGTATTTTTATCACTTGTGGATTCACCTAACAGCAAAAAAGGTATATATAGACTCAAAATGGCTTAATTTATCAATATTTAGTGATTTAATGTGTGCACTATGAGTCTTTTTTTGTTGGCGGAGAGAGAGGGATTCGAACCCTCGAAACGGTTTCCCGTTTACACGCTTTCCAAGCGTGCGCCTTCAACCACTCGGCCACCTCTCCTATTATTCTGTATACAGTTTAATTTCGTTAATTCCAAAATTAAATTTTTTTAATTTAGAAACATCAATTACAACTTCATTGGTAAATTTATTTTTTTCAAATTCTACTTTTGACCAAAAAGGGTATTGCTTTAATACAATTTTATAATCGTAAATATTATTTTTGCTTCTTAAATATAACGGTATCTCGACATTTTTATCATTAATATGTGAAGACAAAATTAAAATTTTTTTAATATTTGTATTTTCATCAATTTTTAAAACTAAGTTATCTTCATAACTTGAATCGAAATTAACGCTGTCTTCACAAATTTTTTTTGATACACTAAAATTATCCAATTTTTTAAATCTTGGATCTCTAATTTTGAAATTTACTAATTTACTTTTAAGAATTTTGTAGTCTTTTTTCAATAAATAGAGGTCTGGACAATTTTGGTCTAGATTTTCAATCTTAAAATATTCTTCTTTAACTATTTTATTGATTGGTGATGTAGAGATACCCTGTTTTGGATCATTATAGTAAAAACTTTTTGGTTTTACATAGTCTAATATTAAATTAGGTTCATTTTTTTTAATATCTTTAATAAGTCGGCTATTAAAATATTCTTTATTAGAGTAATTTTCGATATTTTTTTGAGAAATAGTTGCCCTATCAGATGGATGTAAGTTGCTTAATACATAAATTTGAGGGCTCCAACCCCATACAAAAATGTTACCTTTGTTAATGTTTAAAAAACTAAAAATATTTGGAGAACTAAAGTTTATTTTATCAATACTAAATGATATTTTGTCATAATTTTTAGAATAAAATTTCTTACTTTCAAAAACAAAGGTTGATAAAAAAATAATAATCAGTAAATAGATTGGTTTTTTTTTAAGATATGATTTCATAATAATATCTTTGCTTTTTATAAACAATGAACCAGTAAATAAAATTGATAAAGGGATTAAAGGTATTAAATAATGTCTATAGATAGCTCCGGTTACTAAAATAGAAAAAGAAACCATTATTATTGAAACAATTACTAAAATAAAATTTATTTCTAAAATTTCACTAATTTTTTTTAATTTAAATAAAATTGCAGTCAAATAGATTGTGAGTAAAACTTGAAAATAAAAAAAATGAAAAACAGAATTATAGAGAAAATGATTTATAATGCCTTTTTTATTTATAATTTTAGTTTCTAAATTATCTTGGCTCAAAATATTTTCGCCTAAAGAATATTTAGATGCAACAGCTTTGGAAAACTCAAAATAATTTATAAAATAATCATTAAAGTACCCTTTTAAGAAATATATACCTATAATTAAAATTATTGGAGAAAAAAATAAAATAATACAATTTCTTAAAATTTTATATTCTTTTTTTTTTATACTGTAACAACAAATAGAAAATGCCAATAAGGAGGCTGTAGGTATTATTTGTGTTTTGCTAAAAATAATTAGACCAATTAATACCATTCCAAAATAAAAAACATTAGGGTTTTTTATTTTAAAATTTTTTTTAAAACCATACAGGCATATTAACAAAAAAAGAGTTGATAAAAGTTCACTTGAATAATGAAGAAAGTCTGGATCATGTGTGAAAGAGAAAAACACTAATCCAGGTAAGATTAATAAAAAGGATAACTTTCGATTAAGTTCAAAACGAAAATACATATAACAAATATAAAAAATTAGTGAAATAATAAATATTGCTGTAATTCTCGTGCTTAAAAAGGTTACATCGTATCCTAATGTGTTGGGCCAATTTAGAATAAGAGAATTTAAAAAACCTGAACTAGTTCCATCAAATTCAAAAATATTATATCCATTATTTTGAAATCTTACCGCATTTGCCATCATTTGTGACTCATCAACGTTTAAAAGTTCATATCCCAATAAAAAGGAGTTAGATCTAGCAATCAAAATTAAGGAAAAGATAAATATAAATGTTACCATTAATACAAAGTTTTATTTAAAAAAATTTTTTGTTGCAATTCATTTAATGTATTATTACTTGGATAAATGAGATTAATTTTCAAATTTTTCTATAATATATTTGATAATTTTTTACACAAGCCAAGACTTAAAAAATGTCTATTGAAATTAGATTTATCGTGTAAAAATATTTTTGATGTTGGCTCACACAACGGTGAGAGTATAGATTTTTTAAAAAGTTTATATTCGGACTCTAAATTCTATGGATTTGAACCACAAAAAGATTGTTTCAAAATTTTAAAAAAAAAATATTTAAATAGCAGAAAGATAAAAATACTAAATTATGCTTTAGGTAAAAAAAAAGAGGAAAAAAAAATGTGGAAAAATGTTCTTTCAACTACCTCAACACTCTCAAATTTAAATAATAATTCAAAGCATTTTAAAACTAAGTCTTTAATACTTGGAAATACTAAAGCAGGTTTTTACACAAAAGAAAAAGTAAAGATAAATACACTTTTTTTCTTTTTTAAGAAATTTGAATTAAACGAATTAGATATTGTAAAAATTGATACCGAAGGATACGAAATTAAAGTACTACTAGGCTTAAATAAAATTGCTAATAAAATTAAAGTCATTATTATTGAACATAATTTTACTGATTATTACAAAGACTATAATTTATCAGCGATTAAAAAATTTCTAAAAAAAAATTCCTTCAAAAATATTGAAAATTTGAAGTTTCCATTTATGAAATATACAGACTCTATTTATATAAATAAAAAATTCTTTCAAAACAAGATTTAATAGCTTTCTATAGCTTTAACAAATTTTTCAATAAAATCCTTATAAGTTGGTAATTTATTTTTTTTCATTTCGTTTTGAATTTTTTTATAATTCTTTTTAATATGATTGAGTGTTCCAAGTAAGTTTACAAAATTTCGTTTAGAGACAAAAATTCCTTTTTTTTCTCCAATGACATGCCGAATGTCTTCAAAAATTATTACAGGTCTTCTTCTAGCTAAAGCCTCGAGTAAAACCATCGGATGTCCTTCGGTAAATGATGGTAAAATAAAAATATTATTATCATCATAGTATTTTATAAGTTTAAGTTTATTGCTTTGTTGTTGAAAAATTTTAACATTACTTTGATTTAAATTGTATGACATCCCTTTCTCTGCACCTACTATAGAAAGAGAAATACCCTTCTTGTTTTTGATTAAATCTATTAAAGAAAAAATTCCTTTTTCAACTTTAAATCTTCCTACATATAAAAGCTTAAAGTTTTTAATTTCAGTATTTTTGGGCTGTCTCAACCACGTTGAGTCTAATTGCGAAGGGTTAATTACTTTTCCTTTTTTTCCTCTAAGAATGTAATCTCTACAACTGATTAAGTTTGATATGGAGCATGTTATGCTGAAAATTAAGTAGTAAATAGCTGGACCAATTTTACCAAGAATTGATTTGTATTCACCAAAACCATCACTTCTTAAATAAACTATTGGCTTCTTCCCAAGCATTCTTAAAAAAATAGAAACAATAAAAGTATATGGTGAAATAGATATAATTAGGTATTTAGCATCTTCTTGTTTTGTAGATTTAATAACAGAAGAAATATAAGAAAAAATATTAGAAAATATTTTTATCTTTTTAATTTTAATCTCATGAGATTTATTTTTTTTTGTCTTTCTGCCAAATAAGTTAATCTCAAATTTTTTATTTAATCCTTCCGGAGTTGTTTTTAGATCAATATTATCGCAGAAAAATTTTCCTTCATGTGACAGAATGCTTTCATTTGAAAAAATAAATAATTTCTTTTTCATTATGACTCTTTATTTATTTTAAGCACTCCTATAAAAGCTTCCTGAGGAATTTCTACTTTCCCAAATTGTTTTGATCTTGCTTTTCCTTTTTTTTGCTTTTCTAAAAGTTTTCTCTTTCGATCAGTAGCACCTCCTCCATGAATTTTGGTAAGTACATCTTTTTTAAACCCTTTAATAGACTCTCTTGCAACTATCTTGCCTCCGATAGCTGCTTGAACAGGAATCATAAAATTATGTCTCGGTATTAAATCTTTTAATTTTTCACAGACTTGACGTCCTGTTGATTGAGCAAAGTCTTTATGAATAATCATGGCTAACGCATCAACTGGTTCCGCATTTACTAATATTCCAAGTTTCACTAAATCACCTTCTCGATATTCTGAAATTTCATAATCAAAGCTAGCGTATCCACTGGACATTGATTTAAGCTTATCATTAAAATCAAAAACTACTTCATTAAGTGGGAGATCATATGACAAGACGGCTCTCTTACCCGAATAACTTAAGTTTGTTTGAACACCCCGCTTAACCTGACATATTTTTATTATTGATCCTAAATACTCATCTGGAGTTATTATTGTAGATTTGATCCAAGGTTCTTCTATTTTTTCTAACTGAGAAGGATCTGGCATATTAGAAGGATTTTGTAGATCTAAAATTTCTCCTTTAGTTGTGTGAACTTTATAAATTACACCAGGTGTGGTTGTTATTAGATTTACATCAAACTCCCTCTCTAATCTTTCAGTTATAATTTCAAGATGAAGTAATCCTAAAAAACCACATCTAAATCCTAAGCCTAATGCACTGGATGATTCTGGTTCATAAGAAAAACTTGCATCGTTTAATTTTAATTTTGCTAATCCGTCCTTTAATTTTTGGTATTCGGAACTATCGACTGGAAAAAGTCCACAAAAAACTACTGGTTTACTAGGTTTAAATCCTGGTAAAGGTTTTTGAATTGGATTTGTTGCATCGCATATTGTATCGCCGACTTTTGTTTCAGAAAGAGACTTGATGCCGGTAATTATAAAACCAATTTCTCCAGAATTTAACTCGGGAATATCATTTGGTTTTGGAGTAAAAACACCAACTTTCTCAACTAAGTATTCTTTGTCATTAGACATTAATTTTATTTTCATATTTTTTTTTAATTTACCATTTATCACTCTAACTAATATGACAACGCCCAAGTAGTTGTCATACCAGCTATCAACTAGTAAACATTTTAGTTTTTCTTCAAGGCTTCCCACCGGTGGTGGTAATTTATTTATTATTGCTTCTAAAATATTATCAATCCCTTCGCCTGTTTTACCAGAACAAGAAATTGCATTAGTTGTTTCTATCCCAACTACATCTTCAATCTCGGTTTTAGTCTTTTCGATATCTGAAGCTGGCAAATCAATTTTATTTAAAATTGGTATTACTTCATGATTAATTTCTAAAGCCTGATATACATTAGCTAATGTCTGTGCTTCTACTCCTTGAGTGCTATCAACAATTAGTAATGAACCCTCACATGCTGACAAGGACCTACTTACTTCATAACCAAAATCCACATGGCCTGGAGTATCAATAATGTTTAAAATATAATCTTTTCCGTCTTTGGCCTTATATTTTAGCTTTACTGTTTGTGCTTTTATTGTAATTCCTCTTTCTCTCTCGATATCCATTGAGTCTAAGACTTGTTGTTTCATTTCTCTGTCAGTCAAGCCACCACATTTATGAATAATTCGATCAGCAATAGTTGATTTACCGTGATCAATATGCGCAATAATAGAGAAATTACGTATTCTTTTTATATCTGACATCAGGATCTAATTGTAGCGCCAGTCTTTCGACCTACAGTATCAATAATTTTTTTACTGATTTCATCTAAATCGTTTTCTGATAGGGTTTTATCAATAGCTTGTAAAGTTACATTAATTGCAACTGATTTTTTTCCGGTTGGAATATTTTCTCCCTCATAGATATCAAATGTTGATACTTTTTGAATTAAGTTACTATCCACTTCTGTAATTATTTTTTCTAAAGTGCCGATCTTGAAAATTTTGTCTATAACAAAAGCAAAATCCCTTTCTGATTTCTGGTAATCTGAGGCTTGAAAGCTTTTTTTGCTTTGTCTCAATTTTTTGTTTGGCTCAGGAATATTTTTCAGAAAAATCTCAAAACCAAAAATATTTTTTTCTTTACAATCTAAGTTTTTAATAATTGCAGGATGTATTTCTCCAAAATAAGCTAAGTGAGGCCCTTTTTCTGATTTTAATGTTATCGATCCTGATCTACCTGGATGATAACTCTGCTTTGTATTATCACTTACGGAAAGATTTTTTTCTTCTATTCCAAGCTCAACTAAAGTTTTAATAGCATCACTTTTAATATCGAAAACATCTACATTTCTTTCCTTCTCTAGCCAACTTTTTCTATTTATTTTCCCAGATTTTAAACCACCGATAACAATTTGTTGTTCACCTGGATTTTTTCCAAAAAATGTTGGACCAATTTCAAATAAAGATAAGTCTTCATAACCTCTATCTTGATTCTTTTTTAAATATATCGCCAAATTAGAAAAAACTGATCGTCTTAAAACATCTAGATCAGAAGAAATCGGATTGTATATTGGAATTTCTTTTTCACCTTTAGCAAACTGTTTATCAATCTTTGAGTCTGTAAAAGACCAGGAAACGATTTCCATATAGCCTTTTGATGCTAAAGATCTTTGTGATAAATGGAATAGTTTTTGCTTAAAGTTAAGAGTATCTTGGTTTCTGTTTTTGCTTGGCTCAATTAACTTTATATTATTGAATCCTTTGATCCGAATTAGCTCCTCAATCAAATCCTCGTCCAAACTCACATCTGGTCTCCAGCTTGGTACTTCTACTTTTATAGCTTTTTGATTTTTTTTACATTTAAAACCTAGAGAAGATAAAATTTTATCAATTTCATTAGCGGTGATTGATATACCGATTAGTTTTTCAAATTTTTCTATTTGAAAGTTAATTATCTTATTTTTTTGGTTCGTCTTTCCAGTAATTTGAAACTTACTTGCTTCCCCTCCACAAATTTTTAAAATTAGTTCAGTAGCAAGCTCTAGCCCTTCTTTTATCGAGTTAGGATCAATTCCTCTTTCAAATCTGTACTTAGCGTCTGTATTTATATTAAGGACTCTAGCTGTTTTTCTTATTGAAGATGGGCTAAAATAAGCAGCTTCTAAAAGTATATTTTTCGTATCTAATTCGGTAGAGGTAGATGTTCCTCCAATTATTCCACCCAGCCCAAGAACACCAGATTTATCAGAGATGACACACATGTCTTTTTTTAATTTATATTTTTTATTATCTAATGCCTCGAACATCTCACCTTCTTTAGCGTTTCTAACTATAATTTCTTTATTAATTTTATCTGCATCATAAGCATGTAATGGTCTATTAAGGTCAAACATTACATAGTTAGTTATATCAACTACAGCGGAGATAGGTTTTAGACCTAACGCGATTAATTTATTTTTAAGCCATTCTGGACTTTCTTTATTGGTAATATTTCTAATGTAACAGCTTCCGAAGATATCGCATCCTTGATTCTTTTCTTTTGTAATGGATGTTTTAATTTGGTGTTTTGTATTTTGTTTAATTTTCTTTCTATTTATGTGTATTAATTTTCCAACTCCTGCAGATGAAAGATCTCTTGCAATCCCTCTAACGCCTAAACAATCAGCACGGTTAGGTGTTATAGAAATATCGATAGCTTTTTGTGAGCTACTTTTAAAATAACTTTTTCCTATCTCTTTCTCTTTATTATTAAGTTCAATAATTCCCTCACTTTCCTCGGATAAATTAAGTTCACTTTCGGAACAAAGCATCCCTTTCGACTCAACGCCTCTTATTTTAGCTACCTTTAATTCAAAATTAGTTTTAGGAATTATAGCTCCAGGAGGTGCATAAATTGTAATTAGACCCTCTCTAGCATTTGGAGCTCCACATACAACTTTTAAAATCTCTTTCCCACCGATAGTAACATCACAAACTTTTAACTTATCAGCATTAGGATGTTTTTCTGCTTTTAATACTTTTGCGATCTTAAACTTACCCATCTCTCCAGAGTTCTCTTTTATACCTTCGACTTCAAGTCCGATATTTGTAAGATGATCAATGATCTCTTTTTCTTTAGCTGATGTTTTGAGATGTTCTTTAAGCCAAGGAATTGTTATTATCATTTACTCAATCCTCTATAATTAGTTGGAACATCCAACGGATCAAATCCAAAATGGCTTAACCATCTATAATCTGCTTCAAAGAAAGCTCTTAGATCATTTATTCCGTATTTTAACATTGCTAAACGATCGATACCTATTCCGAATGCGAAACCTTGATATTTTTTTGTATCTATTTTTACATTTTTTAAAACATTAGGATGAACCATTCCACATCCTAAAATTTCTAACCATTTATCCCCTTCGCCAATAACAATTTTTCCTTTTTCAATTTTGTATCCAATATCAACTTCCGCTGATGGCTCGGTAAAAGGAAAATGACTAGGTCTAAATCTCATTTTTACATTTTTAACTTCAAAAAACTCTTTTATAAAATAATCTAGACAACCTTTAAGATGTCCCATTGTGATACCTTTATCTATGTGTAAACCTTCAAGCTGATGAAACATTGGAGCATGAGTTTGATCACTATCACATCTATAAGTTCTTCCAGGTACTATTATTTTAAATGGTGGTTTGCTTGATAACATTGTTCTAATTTGAACTGGTGAAGTATGTGTTCTTAACAACAATTTTTTATTTTCTTCTAAATAAAAAGTATCATGCATGTCTCTAGCGGGATGTTCTTCAGGTGTATTTAATGCTGTAAAATTATTATATTCTGTCTCAACATCGGGTCCTTCAGCAACTGAAAAACCTATTTCTGAAAAGATAGACGATATTTCATCTATAACTTGTGAAACTGGATGAATTTTTCCTTGGCGTTCAGGTCTAATTGGCAAAGTAACATCAACTTTTTCATATTTAAGTTTTTCATTTATTTCATTTGTTTCAATCTCTATATTTTTTTGCTCTAATTGATATGATAGATCATCTTTAATCTTATTTAAATTTGAAGCAAATTCTTTTCTTTTTTCTTGATCTAAAGATCCTAAAGATTTGAATTGAAGGGTAATTTGACCATTTTTTCCGAAAAATTCAGTTTTAATATTTTGAAGATCGTCTTTTGTTTTAACGGTATCTATCTTTGCATTAAATACAGAACTTATTTTATCTAAATCACTCATTAGGTTATTGATTTTTTATATTAAGTTGAGATTAAATCAAAGACCCTTTTAAGCTAGGGAGGATTGAACCTTTTTCACCACTGATTTAAAGACTTCAGGATTATTGTAAGCAAGCTCTGCTAGAACTTTTCTATCTAGTTTAATTTTCGATTTGGCCAAACCGTTAATGAATTTTGCGTAAGTCAAACCTTCGGCTCTTACTCCAGCGTTAATTCTTTGGATCCACAAAGATCTAAATTCTCTCTTCTTAGCTTTTCTATCTCTATAAGCATACTGCATAGCCTTTTCCATTGCTTGGCGAGCTATACGAATAGTATTTTTTCTTCTTCCTCTTTGACCTTTTACTAATTTTAAAACTTTATTATGTTTTGCTCTGCTAACTACACCACGTTTTGTTCTAGCCATATTATCCTCTTAAATTATATGGCATGTACGATTTAACAATTTTTGAATCTTGTTTTGTCATAATAGTAGTGCCTCTTTGTTTTCTTATTTGTGAGTTTGTACGTTTAATCATTCCATGTCTTTTACCAGCTTGAGGCATTTTAATTTTGCCAGAAGCAGTAAATCTAAATCTTTTTTTTGCGGAGCTTTTTGTTTTAAGTTTTGGCATAAAATATTTCGGACTTATATAGGTATTAATAAATCTTTACAAGATACTATTATTGGTGAATTACAGAGGTTGAATTATCATTACCATCTGCCTGCCTTCAAATTTTGGCTTGCTTTCAACTTTAGCGATATCTTTTGTTTCTTCAATAATCTTATTCATCAAGTCTTTACCGAGGTCTGTGTGTTGCATCTCTCTTCCTTTAAATTTTACTGTAAATTTTACTTTATCACCTTTTAAAATAAATTTTTTAGCATTTTTGATTTTAAAATTATAATCATGAGTCTCTGTTCCAGGCCTCAATTTAATTTCTTTTAAAGTAGCCGTTTTCTGTTTCTTCTTTGCTTGATTAGCTTTCTTTTGTAATTCATATTTATACTTTCCCATATCCATAATTTTACATACGGGTGGATTAGCGTTAGGTGAAATCTCTATAAGATCTAAACCTTCTTTTTTAGCTAGCTCAATGGCTTTGTTCAGCGGCATTGAACCAAGGTTCCCTCCATCACTTCCAATAACTTGAACGTCCAAAGCTCTAATTCTCTCGTTAGCTTTGGGGCCTTGAGGTTTGCTTCTTCTTTGAAAATAATTTGGTTTAAAGTTTGACACTTAATTTAAAGGTAGCTTATTGGAATCAAGCATACTTTTAATAAAATCTTCTCTTTTCATTGTTTCTTGTTTATCCGAACCTAGTTTTCTAACTGTTACAGTGTTTTCTGTAACTTCTTTTTTACCGCAAACGATTATAAATGGAATTTTTGCCAAAGAATGTTCTCTAACTTTATAATTAATTTTCTCATTTCTTAAATCCATTTCGCACTTTATACCTTCTTTAAATAAATCTTCAAATAACTTTTTTACATAGTCATTGTTCTCTTCGGCTATAGGACATACAACAGCTTGTGCTGGTGAGAGCCAAAAGGGTAACTTGCCAGCATAATTCTCAATTAAAATTCCAA
>JADHRE010000014.1 GCA_016777595.1 Candidatus Pelagibacter sp. | reverse complement strand
TTATTAAGTACCTTAATTTAGATGGATTTGCTGCTGGTGTTCTTCTAATTCAGTCATGTATGCCTAGTGCTGTTTTAACTTACTTGGTGGGATCTATGTATTCTGAAAAAAAAGTAGTTGATAGTGTTGCTAGTGTTATAGTAACCTCTACTTTTATGTCGTTCATATCTATACCAATTGTAGTTTATTACAGTTTAAAGTATTTTCAATAAATACAGTGACTTATATATATTACTTAAAGTAATATATTAAGTTATAGGTAAATAATATTGCTATAATGGTAAAATAACTTAAATAAAAATTGATAAATTTGACAAATAAAGTGGTTATTTAAATAAATTATAATTTAAAAAATTAGTAAATTTGCTAATTATGCAAGTAAAAATACATAAATTGGCAATTTATAGATCTTGCTAGTCTAAATATTGTTTAAAATAGGAGTTTTTAGAAGCTCCCAAAACCCGCAAATGACAACATTTCTAGAAGCCCTGCGGTATTAGAATATACCGTTTAAACGAGCATAGAGGGTGTTTTTTTTTGAATTAGCTATTTTGAAGTACAACTTACTAGTGTGTGGGTAAAAAATAAGGGTAAATAGGGGCTAATAGACTAAATCACACGTCAAATAACAACTCTAGAGCGATATACCCTCTTTTTTTAGCAATAATCTCTTAGTTTTAACACCTCCTTTGCCTGAATAGCCTCCAAGCAATCCGTCAGATCTAATTACTCTATGACAAGGTATTTTAGGAGCATAAGGGTTTTTTCCAATAGCATTAGCCACAGCACGAACAGCAAGCGGTTTTCCTATGCCTTTAGCCACCTGAGAGTAGGTTTTGACGCTTCCACGTGGTATTTTCATTAAATAAGCCCATACTTTTAGCTGAAATTTAGTGCCTGTGAGCTTCATCAGTTGAAAATAAGGTAAATTGTTAGAGATATGCCTGTTAAAAGGGCTATTATTAAGCCTAAAGTTATCATTTTTTTACCTTTTGAGCTTGAATTAGTCCAGAAATACGAGATGCCATAAACTGCAGCTATAAATAGAGCTATTGGAAGTAAAAATTTAATCACTTTTTCTTATCTTCTTGGTATTTATACCAAATATAAGCACCTCCAAAAAATATAATCAGAAAAAGTAGCAAGCTGCTCTTATCACTTTCACTTCCTAGGGCCGCAACTACCGCCCAAAAGATCAAAGCTATTGGTAAAGTTAAAATTCCCCAATTATACAATTTCATAATTTGTTATTTTATAGCTATTGACATATTGAATCACTTAATATATTATTTCCGATAATTAATAGTTATCGGAAATTATGAATGATTTAACTACTGAAATTAAAAAACTTGAAATTGAGACTTTAGATAATTTAAAACTTTCAAAAGCTAAAAATACTATTCGAGCATATAAATCCGATTTTAATGATTTTCTATTATTTTGCTCAAAACATGGGATGAAAAGTATGCCTACAGATCCAAAGATAGTCTCCCTTTATCTGACGCATTTATCAAAACAATCTAAATACAGCACCTTAAAAAGACGTTTAGCGTCTATAAATGTAATGCATAGATATAAAGGTCATTATTTAGATACCAAACATCCAATAATCGTTGAAAATTTACTTGGTATTAAAAGACAAATAGGCGTTCATCAAAAAGCAAAAAAACCGTTATTATTCAATAATTTAAAACAAATAATTAAAGTAATTAACAATTCATCAGCAAGTGAATACAAAAAATTAAGAGATAAATCATTAATTTTAATAGGTTTCTCAGGAGGGTTTAGAAGATCAGAGCTTGTAGCCATTACTAGAGATGATGTTGAATTTGTTAACGAAGGAGTAAAAATATTTGTAAAAAAATCTAAATCTGATCAATCTGGAGAAGGAATGACTAAAGCAATCCCCTCTTTTAAATATATAGAATATTGCCCTGTTGACCATCTTAAAAATTGGATGATTGAAAATAAAAATGATTTAGTTTTCCCTATATCAGATAAGAATGTAGCTTTAATAATTAAAAAACATGCTCTAAGTGCAGGTTTAGATGAAAAAAAATATGCTGGTCACAGTCTTAGGTCAGGCTTTGCAACTAGTACAGCTGAATATGGAGCCAGTGAAAGAAATATAATGGCAATGACAGGGCATAAATCTGTAGACATGGTTCGCAGATATATCAAAGAAGCTGACTTATTCAAAAACAATGCTTTAAATAAAATTTCAAATAAATAAAATAAAGTTCAAAATTTGAAAATTTTTTCAATCAAATTCTCTTTTTTAACACCATAGGACAAAATTTTTTCATAAATTTCATCTACGCTTAAATTCAAAAAATTATTTTTATTAAAAATACATTCTCCATTTTTAATAGGCGGAATAGTTGCTTTTAAATTATCTGTATGATTATCGTACCAATTTATTCCTAATATAATCATTGGATGATTGTAAGCAGACAACACCCACATAGATCCTGAGTCAGTTCCAAGAGCAAGTTTAGATCCTAAAGAAATCTTTATTTGATTAAAAAAATCCAAATCAGTTAAATTATGATAATATTTTATATTTTTAGATAATTTAGGTTCTTTAAAGTAACCGAAATGATAAACGTTGATTGAATTATCAATTAATTTTGAAACTAGTCTACTCCACCATTCTTCAGATGGATTGCGGTTTTTACTTCTTCCGTATCCAGCAAAAGGCCATATAGCTAATGATTTATTTAAAATCTTATTGCGTTTTGACTCTATTTTATCATAAGTATAGGCAGCTTTTTTTTGTTCATCCTCAAACCCGCAATCAAACCATTTGTAAAGATAAGGAATTTTTTCGTTAGTAGTTAAGGTTTCGTTTAAATCTGTAATACCTGACATCAAAGCGGTTTCCTCTATGCAAGATCTGTGATTATACCAATTCTTATCTTCGTGTTGTCGATTTAAAATTTGTTTATTATTATGATCTAACTTAGTGGTAATTACATCGCATTTAGATGCAATTCTGTAATCATTAGAATTAAATGAACTCCATTCACCGGAAATGAGAATTTTATCTATATCAGGATGATTAAAAAAAAGGGGCGCGCAATAAGATATTTTTTTGTGGAGAACGAAGTTTATGTATGTTTTTTTATATTTTTTTTTAAAATAAACTAACTGAGGTAGGCTCATTATTAGATCACCTATCAGACTAAATGAAGTTCCCCAAATTTTAATCATATATTAATTTTCCCTGAACAAATTATGAGCAAAAATTAAATCTGAGTGAAGCCAATTAACCATATGATAATTATTATTAATCATTAATTTATAAATTTCAGAATTAATTATATTTTGCAAGCTGAAATTTTTAATTTCAATTTTTTTAAGACTTGTGTCTAAATATTCTATTACAATTATACTTGGCTTATATTTTTTTAAATTAAATCCTTTAATTACTTCAATTTCATGACCCTCTACATCAATTGATACAAAATCTATTTTTTTATTTTTAAACGGAGATTTTTCAATTATTGAGTCTAAAGTATCTGATTTAATTTTCTTAACATTTTCAGAAGAATGCAAATTTTGATTTTCAGATGTTTTGATCTTATTAATTGGCGATTTTTCATGGAAATTAATGTATTCTAATATAGTTTTTTTCGATGAAATTGCTAAATTAATATTTAAGTCCTTTTTTCTAAATAAATTAAATAATTCAATTGATTTTTTGTCAATGTCAATATTAATACCCACCCAGCCTTTTTGATTTAGAAGGTAGGTATTGTTATTATAAACGGGGTGATTACAACCCACATCTATATAGATACCATTATTTTTTTTGAAAATATAATCAACTACTAAATCGATACTTGTTAAAGAATAAGATATTTTTTTTGATTTGATCTTTCTATTTAGATAGCTAGCTAATTCCTTAATTAAATTTATCATTTGAATTTTTTAGAAACACTTATAATTCGATTGAAAATAGATTTTAATTTAATCTTTTTATTAAAGTTAGATTTGAAAACAAATTGGTGTTTAGTGTTTAAAGGTTTCCAGCAACTATACCATGTTAGGTCTCTCCTATTAATAATATCAATAATATTCGTTTTATTAAAACCTGATATTTGAACTAAAAAACCCGAGTGGCAACTAATAGAGTAAGTCGACATTCCTATAATTCTTTCAAAAATTGGTAGATTTAAATTTTCCAAAAAGATAATTTTTTTATTTTTTTTTAAACTCCCCTTAAGATGTTTATAATATAAATCTTTAATTTTGTTTGAAGTAATTACAATTTTTTTATTAATTTTCTTTTGAAAATTTACTAATTCTTTCGAAAAATCTTTGTTAATATTAATTATATCGTTCCATTTTTCATCAAGATGAATCAATACATATTTTGACTTAATTTTTATATTATATATTTTTTTTGATAGTAAGATATTTTTTTTCTTAATTTCATAAAAATAATTCTTTTTTGTATTGAGCTGAAGATTTAAATTATTAGCCAATTTGATTAATATAGAAGGCAAATGCTCTACTTTGGATAAATCTTTTTTACTTGTAAAAGTCTCAAATTTATCAAAAACTAGGTAGTTGTAAATAAAGTTTGGCTTCGACCACTTAAAACTAATTATAAAATCAAAAAAATTAAAAACGTAAGAAACTCCATATTTTTTCTTTGCTTTTAAAAATAAATTAGCAAAATTAGAGAAAGATTTTCCATCTAAACTTAATGAGCAGTAATAATTTGGCTTAATAATATTTTTAAAAATTAAAATTTTTTCTCTTAATGTACTTCTCTTATCGTATATAATTATTCTATTTATGGTTTTGTAATCAATAATAAATTTTTTATTGTAGGGTGAACCAACCACTGTAATATGAGAATCTTTATATTTACTTTTTATTGCATTTATAATATTGGTGATTATTAAAAAATCACCAAGTCTATCTGTTCTAAATATAATAAATTTTTTCATTTAAATTTAAATTTTACTATTCTTTTTTTATAGCCTAATTTTCTTAACAAATTAATATTTGCAAATAAACCTGGATAAACTTTTTTTTCATAATTTAATTTCTTTTTAAATCCATACTTATTTTTTATTATCTCAATTAAATTAATTAAGTTTATTTTTTTACCGCTGCCTACGTTTATTGATGTTGAGATTCTTTTATTCAACATAAAAAATATAATTTCACATAATTGATTTAAATCAATGTAATCACGACATGTGTTAATTTTTTTTATTGTAAGAATTTTATTTTTTGATTTCATCTTTTTTTTTATATCTTGAATAAAAAAACCTTTTTTATGCTTAGCTGAATAAAAATTAAAAATTCTAGCTATGCCTATTTTGAATTTTATTTTTTTGTGATTTTTGATTATATAATCTTCAACTCTTTTTTTTGACTTCCCGTAAATTGTAGAAGGATTTCTATTTGAATTTTCTACTAAATTTTTAAGAGAAGGCTTGTATACATGAGATGAAGAAGAGAATAAAAAATATTTAAAATTTGATAACTTTGTTTTATTTAACTTTTTGATAATATTAATAGTTGCCGCAGAGTTAATCTTATAAGTTTTTTTTGAATTTCTATTAGTAGCGTATACTGACGAAATAGCTGCTAAATGAATAAAATATTTTATATCTAGATTATTATTTAACCACTGTTCAAATTTTTTTTTGTTTTCAACTCTATCATTGTAAATTCTAAAATTGAATTTTGTTTTATATTTTTTTATAAATTGACTTCCTAGAGCCCCTTTTGAACCCGTTATTCCAATAATCTGTTTAGATACTTTTTTCAAAAGCTTTAACTATTTTTTGTATAAAAACATTACTAATTTTTTTTGTAGGTAAACCTATAAAAAAACCGTGATCATTAACTATATCAGAATTCGTAAATTTTTTTCCATTTAGAAGTTTATACTTTCTAACAGATGGTTGTTTGATAAAGTTTCCGCTTATGATGGGTCTTGTTTCGACCCCTCTTTTTTCAATATTTTTTATGAATTTTTTACGATTATACATATTTTTAATATAAATCGGGATACCGAACCATGACGGTTTAACGTTTTTGTTACCTTCTATAAAATAAAAATTATTATCTATAATCCTACTTTTCTTAAGAGCATTAACAATTAAATTTCTATTCTTATTTCTTGATGATATAAAATTATTCATATCATTAAACTGGCTTAACCCGATTGCTGCAGAAATATCAGTTGGCCTTAAATTAAATCCGGAGTTAAAAAATATAAACCTTGGGTCTAAATGTTTATTGTTTCTTGAAATTTTTTTTTCATTTTTTAAACCTCTTGTCCACCCGTGAGCTCTTAGAGCTTTAATAATTTCATAATCTTCTGGGTTTCTACAAGTTATCATACCTCCCTCACCTGAAGATATTTGATGTGAAGAATAAAATGAAAATGAAGAAAATTCACCAAATGTACCTAAAAATTTATTCTTATATTTTGATCCTAGTGACTCACAAGTATCTTCAATCAAAATAATTTTTTTTCTTTTAAGAATTTTCATTAAATTATCCATATTTGTTGAATTTCCTAAAACGTGAACCAACATTAAGGCTTTTGTTCGTTTGTTAATTTTTTTAATTAAATCTTTGATATTGATATTTAACGTAACGGGGTCGATATCCACAAAAACAGGTTTTAACCCTGATTGAATTATAGGCCATAGTGATGTAGACCAGCAAACTGTCGGAATAAGCACAGAATCACCTCGTTTTAGCCTTTTTTTTCTATAAGGATTTATAAGACATTGTAATGCTAAAAGATTTGCTGATGACCCTGAATTTACCATTAAGGAAAATTTTGTTTTAATTTTTTTTGTAAATTTTTTTTCAAAATTTTTAGTGTGCTTGCCTATAGTGAGTTTTCCTGTTTTTATTACTTCAATAGCTTTACTTAGATCTTTTTTTCTGTATGGATTCTCAAGAAGAGGATAAAAAAAGTTTTTTGGCATTAACTATTTTCTAATTCAGAAGAAATCATATCTTCTATCAAATCATCTGTATTGTATACAGGTTTCCATTTAAGTAATTTTTTTGCTTTAGAAAAATCTCCTCTTAAAAAATCAACTTCAGTTGGTCTAAAAAATTTTTTATCAATATCGATTATAGTTTTGTTGTTATCTAAATTTACAGCTTTTTCATTTAATCCCTTACCAACCCATTTTATTTTTAATTTGATTTTTTTAGCTACTTTATTAGTAAAATCTTTTACAGTGGTTTCTTTATTAGTAGCAATTACCCAATTATCAGGCTTTTTATATTGAAGTATTTTCCACATTGATGTTGCATAATCTTTTGCATGTCCCCAGTCACGTATCGCATATAAATTCCCCAAAGTAAGCTTTTTTTGTAATCCTTTTTTAATTCTTACCAATCCCTGAACAATCTTTTTGGTTACAAAAGTTGGCCCTCTTCTAGGAGATTCATGGTTAAACAAAATTCCATTCGAGGCAAATATTCCGTAAGCTTCTCGATAGTGTACCGCTGTATGAAATGCAAAAACTTTTGAAATACCATACACAGATCTAGGATGAAAAGGCGTTAGTTCGTTAAGCGATTTTTTTTTATCTACTAAACCGTACATTTCTGAACTAGAAGCTTGATAATATTTTGTTTTTTTTAATTTAAGTATTCTTATAGACTCTAATATTCTCAATGCCCCCAATGCCGTTACATCCGCAGTGTACTCGGGTATATCAAAAGAAACTCTAACATGACTTTGTGCCGCTAAATTATAAACCTCATCAGGTTTAATTTTATTTATAATGTTCAGAGTGCTTGTTCCATCTGAAATATCGCCATAGTGTATAAAAAAGTTTTTATTTGAGAAATTTAGACTATCAAAGAGATGATCTATTCTTTCAGTATTAGCACTTGAAGATCGTCTTTTAACACCATGAATAATATAATTTTTTTTTAATAAAAGTTCGGCTAAATAAGATCCATCTTGTCCAGTAATTCCAAATATTAGTGCAACTTTTCTCTTAATTATTTTTCCCATAAATATTTTTTATTTGTTTTAAGTTCTAAGGTTTTATCGATTATAAATTCAGATACAAGATCTGAATTGAAATATTTCATGTACTTTATTTTACCATTTCTTGCTATGTTTTTTCTAAGTTTTTCATCTGAAGATATTTTAATAATTTTTTCAGACAAATCACTTATAGACTTGTAAAAAACCATTTCTTTATTATTAAAAAAATTTCCATAATTTGTTTTCTCATCAATTAAACACACAAGACCATTGCCAACTATTTGAGTAATTCTATCGCTACTATAATACTTAATTGCTTCACCTCTGCTGAGATTTAACCCCATTTTTGCATTCCCTATTGTTTTAAAATAATGATCAGCCCAAATAGGTTGGACTTTGTCAATTCCATATATATCAAACTTTACATTTGGTGTATTTGACCTTAAATTGTTCAAAAAAAGAATTCTATCATCTATTTTACCTGACTTTAAAACTCCTCTATGCACTCCATGGCTTAGAGCAAAAAAAACATCAACGTTGCAGGATTTATTAAAATTATTCAAAGTTTCGAATGATTTATCACTCGGATTTGGAATAAAATAAGACCTTTTATTTTTTAAAAAACTTAAAACCTCTGGGCTTGTAGTTAAAAAGGTCGAGTCAACAACATCAATTTTATCCAGTATCCTATCTCTATTTCTCTCGAAATCAGGACCTTTTTTATTTAATGGATCTAAAAACCACTGACTAAACTTTGTATTAGGGTAATCCTCTCTTAATTCAGATATCTGTTCTTTTGAAATTAAATCTGCATGACCTAAAACAATCAAATCAGGTTTATAGTTGTAGCAGGTTTTTTTAAGTTTATCGTTTAATGTTTTAGCTCCCTTTAAATCATTTAGAGATTTATAATACTTTTGAATATCACGATCACTAAATCCTAAAACACTATGTCCTTGTCTTATAAAGCCATTATTAATTCTTCTACCTGTATTAAAAAATAATCTTCCATCTAATCTTTCGTTAAAATTTGTGATGTGAAGAATTCTAAGTGATTTTTTTATTTTTTTTGAAAAAAATAATTTATTCGATAGCAATTTTTCATCTCTATATTCATCTATCTTTTTTGTAACAAATGAATGAGTAAGATAAAAATTTTTGATTGACGATCTTTGTAAGGTTTGTCTTAATTCATTATTGTTAATTAAAGATGAGATTTCACATGTTAAATTTTTTACTGTTAAATTATTAATAATTTTAGCATTAGTTATTGTTTCAGGTAAACCTCCTTTGTTTGTAATGATTACAGCACAGCCATTTGCAGAAGCTTCTAAACTAGTTCTTCCAAAAGGCTCTTCCCATCTAGAGCACGCAACCGCAATACTTGAGAATTTAAAAATTTTTAGAACTTTATCATGATTTAAAAAACCTAATAGATCTGCATTTTTGTGTTGCAGATTAATTTTTTCTCTTTTTTCATCGCCGATTATTTTGGCTTGCCAATTAGGATATTTATTAAGAATTTTTTCTATACTTTTTGCAAATACATCGTAACCTTTTGCTTTATTAAGCTTCCCAACAAAAGTGATCCAGTTATTCTTTTTATTGATAAAAGATAATTTTCCTTTCTTTGCAGATTGAAAAAAAACTACTAATTTATTGCTATTTACAAATTTGTTTTCTAGACCTTCCAAGAATCTTTTCTTTGACCAATTACTATTAAATATTATTTTATAACAAATTTTTAATAATTTTTTTCTCTCATTGATTGTTTTTGAACCGTCCATAGATAATGGATCATTGTGAAAGTATAAAGAAAAAACATTTTTTGGAATTTTATCATATAGTTGATAAATATAACTCGGCCTATTATGTACCTCAATTATTGAAAATTTAAATTTTTTCTGAAAATCAATAAATTTTTTTACATATTTTTTTGTTTGACTTGATAATAAATTTTTACTCAAATTAATATTTATATATTTAAGATTAAATTTTTTCCTATAACTAGTATTACCAAAAACGACTATTTTTTTTTTATATTTACTGTTCTTACTTGTTTCGTTAACAAATAGAGAAACAGCACCAGGATACTCTGGTGAAAAATTTTCTTTATATGGTAGTAATATGCCTATTTTCACAAATTTTTTTTTTTATATTGTTTCTAAGTGATCTGTTCTTCTTTATATAATATTCTCTAGAAATTGCTTCTCTTTTTGATTTAAATTTTTCTTTGTAAATCAATGTCCATTTTCTACCTCTTGTAAATTTCGCAGCCTTACCAGCATTGTGTAGAGCGACTCTTTTTTTTAAATTATTTGTATATCCAACATATGTAACTGATTTAATGCCTTCTGTTTTCAGCATATAAACGTAATATGTCAATTATTAGTATCCCTTAGATTTTGATCCCTTAATACCTTTTAATTTTTCTAGATCAGATTTTGCACCTATTGAAATATATCTACTATCAGATCCAACTGTGACTAAATTAAAACCTTTATCTATCATTTTTTGAGCATACTCTGGGGTGCCATTGTGAAGACCTGCCAACAAGTTTCTCTTTTTAGCGGCCTCAAGTATTCTAAGAATTTCTGCATAGGCTTTTGTGTTTTCAGATTTGTCAAACCCAGGTTCCTCTCCTACAGCTAAACTTAGGTCTGCTGGACCTACATAAATCCCATCTAAATTTGGCGTATCTAAAATTTCGTCAAGTTTTTCTAGAGCTTCTTTAGTTTCAATCATAGCTAATTTTAATATTTCTTGATCAGCATGTTTTGCATAGTCACCTCCGCCATAAATTGATGCTCTAATTGGACCAAAACTTCTGTAACCTTTTGGAGGATATTGGCATGCTTGGACAAAATTCTCTGCTTCGTTTCTATTACTCACCATTGGGCAAATAACTCCATAGCAGCCAGCATCTAAAATTTTCATTATTTGACCAGGTTCATTCCAATTAACTCTAGCCATTGGAGTAGTTTCAGTTGTTGAAATTGCTTGCAACATATTTACTGCATTAGGATAATCTATAAGACCATGTTGCATATCTATTGTTAAAGAATCCCATCCTTGATTAGCCATCACTTCAGCTGAAAAAGAACTTGGAACTGATAACCAGCTATTTATAATTGGCTTACCTGCTTTAAAAAGTTCTTTAAGTTTATTTTTTCTCATTCGTATGAGATTCCAAAATGAGTATATTTTATATTCAAATAATCTTTAATTGCCATTGAACCACCTTCTCTTCCATATCCAGTTTGTTTAATTCCACCAAATGGTGCTTCTGCTACAGCTACAACAGGAGTATTGACTGCAACACAACCAGATTCTAGTTGTTCAGATGCTTTATTTGCTTTTTTCAAATCAGTTGTGTAAACATAACTACATAAACCTAGATCATTGTTGTTTGCTCTGTCCATTACTTCATCAAAATCTTTAAAAGTTAAAATAGGAACTATTGGGCCGAAAGGCTCCTCTTTCATAACAGTAAAATTATCTTTTATATTATCGAATATAGTTGGCTCATAGAAATATCCTTTATTAAAGTTTGCTGCTCTTCTGCCGCCTAATAAAACTTTTCCACCTTCTTTTTTTGTAGTTTCTACTAATTTTTCAACTCCTTCTAACCTTTGTTTAGTACATAAAGGCCCAAGTAATGTATCTTTATTCATACCATTTCCAATTTTTAGTTTTTTTGTTTTTTCTACCATTAAATTTGCAAATTCATCTTTTTTCTTTTCATGTATATAAAATCTATTTGGTGAAATACATACTTGCCCATTATTCCTAAATTTTGAAGTTATAGCCATGTCTGTAACTTTATTTAAATCTACATCATCAAAAACTATGAATGGTGAGTGACCACTTAATTCCATTGTCACCCTTTGAACTTTGTCTGCTGCTTGTTTGAGAATTAATTTTCCAACTCTTGTTGATCCGGTAATAGAAATCTTTTTAATAACATCTGATTTAATTAATTCTTCAGAAATTCCAGCTGGATCACCAGATAACAAATTTACAACTCCTGGAGGAACTCCAGCTTCTCTACAAATATCTACAATTTCCATCACGCTTCCAGGTGTTATGACATCTGGTTTTACAATAACTGAACAACCAGCTGCTAATGCTGTAGAAATTTTTCTAGATGCAAGAACTACTGGAA